>NZ_JBHWZP010000503.1:0-4904 GCF_042728395.1 Streptomyces sp. NPDC060205 | reverse complement strand
CCCGGGCGCACCGACTGGGAAGGGTTCTGGAGCGCCACCCGGGCCGCCGCGGCGGGGGGCATCACCACCCTGGTCGACATGCCGCTCAACTCGCTGCCGCCCACCACCACCCCGCCCCATAAAATCCGCACGTCAGGCCCGCTCCACCGCCGCAGCGCGCCACCCCGCACCACCCGCATGAGGAGCCGCACCTCCATGGCCATGGCCGAAAACCCCGCCTACCCCGTAGGCCTCCGCCTCGCCGGCCGCCGTGTCGTGGTCCTCGGCGGCGGCCAGGTCGCCCAGCGCCGCCTCCCGGCCCTCATCGCGGCGGGCGCGGACATCCAGCTCGTGTCCCCGTCCGCGACCCCCTCGGTCGAGGCGATGGCGGACGCCGGCGAACTGACCTGGACGAGGCGCCGGTACGAGTCGGGCGACCTCGCGGAATCCTGGTACGTCCTGATCGCCACCCCCGACTCCGCGGCGAACGCCGAGGCCTCCGCCGAGGCCGAGGCGCGCCGCGTGTGGTGCGTCCGCGCGGACGACGCCGACGAGGCCACCGCCTGGACCCCGGCGACGGGCCACAGCGAGGGCGTCACGGTGGCCGTCCTCACCACGGACGCCAAGGGCCGCGACCCCCGCCACACCGCGGCCATCCGTGACGCCGTGGTCGAGGGGCTGCGCGACGGCACCCTCGTGGCGCCCCACCATCGCACCCGTACGCCCGGTGTCTCCCTGGTCGGCGGCGGCCCCGGCGACCCGGACCTGATCACGGTCCGCGGCCGGCGCCTCCTCGCCGAGGCGGACGTGGTCATCGCCGACCGCCTCGGCCCGCGCGACCTGCTCGCCGAACTCCCGCCGCACGTCGAGGTGATCGACGCGGCGAAGATCCCGTACGGCCGTTTCATGGCCCAGGAGGCCATCAACAACGCGCTCATCGAGCACGCCCTGCAGGGCAAGTCGGTGGTCCGGCTCAAGGGCGGCGACCCCTTCGTGTTCGGCCGCGGCATGGAGGAGGCCCAGGCGCTGGCCGAGGCGGGGATCTCCTGCACGGTCGTGCCGGGCATCTCCAGTTCGATCTCCGTCCCGGGCGCGGCGGGCATCCCCGTCACCCACCGGGGGGTCGCCCACGAGTTCACGGTCGTGAGCGGTCATGTGGCCCCCGACGACGAGCGTTCCCTGGTCGACTGGGCGGCGCTCGCCAAGCTCCGCGGCACCCTGGTCGTCCTGATGGGCGTGGACAAGATCGGCGCGATCGCCCGTACTCTCATCGAGAACGGCAAGGCGCCCGGCACCCCCGTGGCGCTCGTCCAGGAGGGCACGACCGCGGCGCAGCGCCGGGTCGACGCGACCCTGGCGACGGTCGGCGAGACCGTCCGGGCCGAGGAGGTTCGGCCGCCGGCGGTCATCGTCATCGGGGAGGTCGTGACCGTGGGGGCGGACGGCTCGTTCGAGACGTCCGACGGGACCTCTGACAGGACCTCTGAGTAACCCCGGGTAACACAACCCGTTCCAAGCCGTTGGCACCGCACCCAGGACAAGGCAGTATCACCCTGTGGCCGATCTCATCACCGTTGAGGACCCAGCCGACCCGCGCCTGCGTGACTACACAGGCCTGACCGACGTGGAGCTGCGCCGCAAGCGCGAACCGGCCGAGGGCCTGTTCATCGCCGAGGGCGAGAAGGTCATCAGAAGGGCCAAGGACGCCGGCTACGAGATGCGCTCGATGCTGCTGTCCGCCAAGTGGGTCGACGTCATGCGCGACGTCATCGACGAACTCCCGGCGCCGGTGTACGCGGTCAGCCCCGACCTCGCCGAACAGGTCACCGGCTACCACGTGCACCGCGGCGCGCTCGCCTCCATGCAGCGCAAACCGCTGCCGACCCCCGACGAACTGCTCCGCACGGCCCGCCGGGTCGTCGTCATGGAGTCGGTCAACGACCACACCAACATCGGCGCGATCTTCCGCTCGGCCGCCGCCCTCGGCATGGACGCGGTCCTGCTCTCACCGGACTGCGCGGACCCGCTGTACCGGCGTTCGGTGAAGGTCTCCATGGGCGCGGTCTTCGCCGTGCCGTACGCGCGCCTGGACTCCTGGCCCAAGGGCCTCGACTCGGTCCGCGAGGCGGGCTTCGGCCTGCTCGCCCTCACCCCGGACGAAAAGGCCAAAACCCTCGACGAGGTGGCCCCGCACCGCATGAACCGCGTCGCCCTGATGCTCGGCGCGGAGGGCGACGGCCTCTCCACCCAGGCCCTGGTGGCAGCGGACGAATGGGTCCGCATCCCCATGGCCCACGGAGTCGACTCCCTGAACGTAGGAGCGGCAGCAGCGGTGGCGTTCTACGCGGTGGCAACAGGCAGACCGGCCCCATAACCCCCCCCGCAAGGGCCACGGCAAACGACGCGCCCACACCGAACGAACAACACTGCGGCACCTCTACGGCAGGGCCCGACGGCTGCGCCCCGCAGGGGGGCGCGGGGAACGGCGCGCTCAGCCACGACGCACCGGCAGCGAAAGAACCACGCCTGGCCACCCCCAAGGGGCGCGGGGAACGGCGCGCTCAGCCACAACGCACCGGCAGCGAACGAACAACGCCAGGCACCCCCAAGGGGCGCGGGGAACTGCGCGACAAGCCACAACGCACCCGCACCCGCACCCGCACCCGACGAACAGAACAGCCCCTACCCGCCCAGGCGAGGCCCGCCCGGCCAGTAAGCCTGTTCCTGCCACGCGCCCCCGCCCGAGGGACCACGCTCAAGCCCCCGAGCAGGCCCCTGACACCCCTGCGCCGCAGCAATGGCCAACGCCACGAGCAACGTCACCACCACAAAAACGAACAGCCGCTGCCGCAACAGCCGAGGGTTCGCGGGCCGCCGCCCGGTCCCGGTGGTCCGGGGCCCGGTCCGAGGCCCACCCCGCCCGGCCCCGCTCCGCGGCGCCCCGTTCCGCCCACCGTTCTGCCCGGCCCGGCTCCCGGCCTGCCCGGCCCTGCTGCTGGACTGCCCGGCCCTGCTGCCGGACCCGGACCCGGACCCGGCACCGGACCCCGCACCGGACCCGGAGCGAGGAGAGCCACCCCGCGAGGGCGCGGACGGACGCGCCCCCGACCGCGACGACGAACCCCCACGCCCCCCGGAAGACCCCTGCGTACGCCGCTGAGTCCGCTGCTCCGGATAGTCGCCGTATTCGTCGGCGAGCCGCCCGGTGGGCCGGTCGGCCTCCGCCGCACGGGGAGCGGGCGGCCGGGCCTCGCCCATGCCCTGCGCCTCACGCGCCGCGATCTCCTTGAGCCGCAACGACAACTGCAGTGTGCTGGGCCGCTCCTCCGGATCCTTCGCCAGACAGGCGCGTACGAGAGGGGCGAGCGCGTCGGGCACACCGTGCAGATGCGGCTCCTCGTGCACCACCCGGTACAGCATCACTTCGGAACTGCCGTGCCCGAAGGGCGAGTCCTGCGTCGCGGCGTACGCCAGCGTCGCGCCGAGCGCGAAGACATCCGTGGCCGGCGTGACCGCCGCCCCCCGCACCTGTTCCGGCGCGAGGAACCCGGGCGACCCCACGGCCGTACCCACGTGCGTCAGCGTGCTCGCCCCGGTCGCCCAGGCGATACCGAAGTCGATGATGCGCGGTCCCTTCGGGGACAGCAGGATGTTCGACGGCTTGAGGTCGCGATGGACGACACCGGCCTCGTGCACGGCGACGAGCCCCTCGGAGAGTGCGGCGCCGACGGCCGCGACCTCGGACGCGAAGAGCGGCCCGTCCTCGGCGACCTTGTCGTGCAGCGAGGGCCCGGGCACGTACTGCGTCGCGAACCAGGGCCGCTCGGCCTCCAGATCCGCCGCGACGAGCCGCGCGGTGCACCCGCCCCGGATCCGCCGCGCCGCCGACACCTCACGGGCGAAGCGCGACCGGAACTCCTGGTCCTCCGCGAGGTCGGGCCGGATCACCTTCAGGGCGACCCGCTGGCCACGCCGGTCGGAGCCCAGATAGACAACGCCCATCCCGCCCGCGCCGAGCCGTCGGTGAAGCCTGAACGAGCCGACGACACGCGGGTCCTCGCGCCTCAGGCGCATCATCGCCATGTCCATCCCCGCTGCCCGGTCCGTTTGACGAGCCACAGCTTACGTTTCCGCGGCCGGGTGCGCGCAGAGGCCGCGCCCTCGCGGCCCGACCGATTGTCAGTGCCGGGTGGGAAACTTGAAAGGTGGTCAGGGGCCGGGGGACTGCAGCGGCGTTGAGCTGCGCGGATTCCCAACCGTCGCGCGCAGAAGGGGGATTGGACCCGTGAAGGGTGATCGCGTGGAGATAGTGGTCGACGCGGGGGACACGACCCGTACGTACGAGGTGGTGGCCAGCCGGGCGGGCCGTCGGGTGGAGACGGCGGTCCGCAGAGGGGTGGTCGAAGTGAGCGAAGTCACCCGAAGTGGATCAGTCGTCCGTACGGCCCGCTTCATGGCCACCAGGGTGCTCGCACTGGTCGAACAACCGGTCCCGAGGGAGGACAGCTCGGAACAGACCGGACGCCCCCTCCGGGAAACCCCTGAGTCCTAGAACCTCTTCTCCACCCAGGGGAGTACTCCGCAGGTCACCGCTCATCCTCCGGGAGGCCCGGTAATAGGTACGAGGGCATGACGACCCGCACGCCCCTCCCGCCTAGATTTGTTGTCAAGCGGCGGGTGGCAGCACTCGTCCCCCGAGGTCAGACACCCGCCGCTGCCAGATATCGGACGTCGGGCCTCGTCGGAGGCCGGATACCGGAAGCTTTTCAACAGAACGGTCAGGAGAGGGACCATGGCTGACACGGCATCGCGGACCATGATCCGCGCACAGGGACGCAGGGCGTACACCGCCGCGTTCGGGCCCAGCCGGTCCGGGGGGGGGCCCCCCCCCCCGGGGGCCGGGCCGAGTGTAGACCCCGCCCCCC
>NZ_JBHWZP010000502.1:0-4936 GCF_042728395.1 Streptomyces sp. NPDC060205 | reverse complement strand
CCAAGCAGCAGAGTGCCGAGCAGCAGGTCTCACCGCATCAACAACTGTCCCTTTTCATCCGTACGCAGGTGGGGACGTTCATGTGTACGCCGACAGCTGGCCGCGGTCACCATCGTCGCCGCGACCGCAGCTGCCGTCTGGGAGCACCACGGGTAAGACGCCACTTGAAAGATCTTCAGGGCCTGCCTCCCCCGGAGTTCCGTTCGCTGACCGGCACTTCCTTGCATCCCTGCGACATCCGTGCAGGGGAACCGCCTCGCATGAACACCTTCACGGACCGGCTCGACAGAGGTGGAACCTGCCGACGCGCGACACCGCCGGCGCGCGCGAGCCGCGACGGGCGCCCCGATCCCCCGAAGCGCTCACCACTTCCCTCCCGCCCTTCTTCCTCCAGGTGAGGCGCGTACGGGCTGTGCTGAGGGGGACGTCGGCACCCAAGCTGCGCCACCGGCATGGTGACCTGCACAAACACGGAAAGTTCTTTGAGGCTCGCGCCACCCCCAGTGCAACCCCTGCCGCAGCCCCGGGCGCGACGGATGACCAGCCGTGCATGCGCCGTGCCAGGCCGAGGTCCCTGATCTGGCACCCTGTGCTCCGATCACGTGCGGGCCGGCCCTGACCGGCGCTCCGGCTACCGCACGTCACAGCCGTAGTAGGGGTGCGGGGCGTTTCGTAAAATGGAGAGTTGTCCAGCTCATGCAGGCTTTTGGTGCCGAGGCCGACAGAGAAGGAGACGACGGTGGCAGCCGACGCCACGTCTGCCGCCCCTGATGCGGCGGAGGAGTACGCAGCGCAGCGGGTGGAAGAACTCCGGGACGAGAATGCGCAGCTTCAGCAGGCGGTGCACGCGCACGCCGTGGTGGACCAGGCGATCGGCGTCGTCATCGCCGTGGGACGGCTGACGCCGGAGCAGGGCTGGGAGGTGCTGCGGAGGGTCTCCCAGCACACCAACATCAAAGTGCGGACCGTCGCGGAGCACGTAGTCGGCTTCGCCCGCACCCAAGAACTGCCCGCCGAACTGAACGCCGAACTGCAGCGCCAGATCGCGCACGCCGCTCGAACATCCGGGCCGGGCGGCCATACTTCGCGGTGAAGTGGTCACCCGGGGGTTCCCGGGGTTCGGAGAACAGCCCCGGACAACCTCCCGGGCCTGTGCCTGGGAGGCTATCGCAGCCCCTTTTGTCGTCCCGTATCCCCGCGACGACAAGGGGGGCTGTTCAGCGCTGCCAGGTAGCGGCGGATGAGTTGCGCGCCCTCAGCGCACAACCCCGCGCCTCTCGGGCATGTGTGGCAGGCGCGCAGATGCTCTGCGTAGGCGTCGTACCTGTTACGGACAGCGGGTATCTGGATGTCCATGTGGTCTCCCCGGCACCAGCACCGTCGACGCGCTCCTCGCGGAGCGGACCGGTTTGCAGCAGTATCCGAGCATAGGCCGTGCGCACTGCGCTCGTTGCTGCCACTGCGGATCACAGCACGTCGCACAACTACCGCACGAGCCTCCTGTTACGGACGGTGAAACTCCGTCAGGAAAATGCATGCTCTGAAGGGGCGGACAGGCCATACCCGTGGTGGGAGGCTGAGTGTGTCCGGCCGCCGCCGCGCGGGTGCGGCGGCCGGGAAGCGCGAGGGAACCGAGGATTCCCCCCGGCTCGGGACCTCGCGCGAGGTGCCCTCCCGGCGAAGCGAGACAGCGGGAGTTGCCTCGCTGGGCGTGCCTGGAGAGCGGAGGCTGGAGCTGCGCTGTCGGTGGCGCGGCTCCAGCCGGCCTCGGCAGCCGGTTGTGGCTCGGGGGCTGGGAGCCTGCAGGGGCGGGGCGAAAGCCCGACACCACCGGTTTCTCAGCGTAGCAAGGACAACCGGGAAAGGAACGGCCGTGGCGGTGTCCCGGCCGCTGCCGCACGGACGTCGACGTCATATTGCGCTCGCACGCGAGGTCAAGGAGCTCCACGACCTCGTCGCCGACCGCGGCGAGGGCCTCGTTGCCGGACAGCCCGGTGGAGGTCACTCGCTTGCGGATGATTCCGCCCACAAGAGGCGCGATCCGAACTTCACCGGCCTCTACAAGGCCGCCGGGGTGCGTTCGGCTGCGTCCGCCATCGCGGGTGTCGGTGTCCGCGATCGCTCCCCCAAGGCCCGCGAGGCGCACCTCGCTGCCGTCAACACCCTGACCGTCCCGGAGTTCCGCAAGCGGGGCCTCCACTCGGCAGCGGTCGGCCTGCACGTCATCGCAAACGTCATCGCGGCGGCCCGCATTGCCGGTCTCGACCCTCGTAAGGTCGTGGACGTTTTCGCTGGCCTCCCGTGGCAGCGCGACGCCCTCTGAACCATTCCGGAAGACAAGGAGGCCGGCACCCGGGAGTACGCCATGCGCGTCTTCTTCGAGGGCACTCTGGCGAAAACCATCTATGACGAGCGCGCCACACCATCCGGGACGCCTGCTCAATACCCGGGCGGCATCGCGGGTGTGGGCGGCGAGGGTGAGAAGGGCTGGACCTGATCGCGTTACGGGATCTCATTACTGAACACGCTGCGGGCTGCTATAAGTGCTGGGCCAGCTCACCCGTGCAGTGGGTGATTGTTCGGGTGAGCAAGGCCAGGAGCGGTAGGACCGATTGGGTGTTGCCGCTGTTAAGTGTGCCCTGTCAAGGGCGGTTGCGGTCGTCGCTGGCGAAGAAGAAGCCGAACGCGGCGCTGGTGAGGGCGACCACCGGGGTAAAGACGAGACTCACTTCGCGGTAAGCCTCGGTCCCGAAGTGGGTCCAGTGAGTGAGGATCAGGCCGAGGGTCGGGAGGACCGCTACGACGGCAACAAGCCACAGCATGCCGACGGCCAGTGTGCGACGGGTTTCGTCGATGTGTTTCGGCTTGCCCTCACGTACTGCGTCGGAGGAACCGGGAGGTTCGTCCTCGATGAACTCTTCTTGACCGGAGCCGGGTTGAGGACTTCTCGGCGACGGGCTGCTGGTCTCGATGGCCTGTACGACCACTACGGGTTCGTCGGAGGGGTTCTCGTCCTCTTCCAACTGTTAGTCGTCCTCCTCATGACTGCGGGTTATGGGGATGGCCGGCCCGATGCACAGGAAGCTGTTGTCCGTGGAGGGGATCTCGTCTTCCCAGAGCTCGTTGGGTCCTTGCGAGCCGGGCGGGGTGGCGGCTGTTGTCACAAGTGTTCACCTCGTCGGCGCGCGGCGGCTCTGGCACTGGGCGCCGGTGCGTGCCGGCGCCCGTTGCAGTGGCTGGTTAAGTGCCCGACCGTCCCGGTGCCGTTCTTCACTCATGGTCTCCTTGCCTGCAGCTGCAGATCTCGATGCGCCGGGGCGGGCCGAGGCCGCATGTTTCCGTATGGGCCGGTAGCAGGTCCTCCTGGAACTCGCCCCGACTGCGTCGCTGCCGTACCAAGATCCGGCGGCCGAGCGGTACTTCCCGCACTTCAGGTTCGGGCAACGGGGGGTATGACCGTTCGTTGTGCCACTCCTGGTACGGGGTGACGAAGCGGAGTGAGCCGTAGTGGAGCACCTCGTAGTTGCACTCGGGATTGTTCGCCATGCAGAGGGCGCCCCCCTATGTCATCGCCGCGGTCGGCGCTTGGCTGGTGCTGCTGAGCGACACCCAAGCTGTGCTTGGGGGCCGACGATACCACATGCTATGTGATCATTTTCAACATCTAATGTTCCTCTCATGCACACGTGGTACACATTCCATGTGTACCACTGCCACACGTGGTAAGTATTTACTTGACATCGGATGCGCACGAGGGCACGATGTCGAAGTAACCGAGCATCAGTCGGCCCACGCAAGGGAGAAGAATGACTACTCACACGTCCTCTGACTTCACCTGACCAGCAGGCTGACGCTTGCGCTGTACCGCACCTTTCGGGGTGGACCACGCGCCTTGGGGGGCCGTGGTTGCTTAGGACATTTGTGCGGGCAGCGATGACCCAATGAGCACGGAGCCGTTCGGGAGCCCGTAGCGACACGCTGCAGGGCGGGGCCCGAACCTTGCCGTGTCTGGGTCCGTTCGAGTAACTCTTCGAATCAAGGAGCCTTGGCATGCCCGAGCACCCGACTGAGACACCCGCGTCGGCGACGAGCACCACCCAGTCGACGACAGCGGTCACCCGCCTCAGCGTGAACATCAACGAAGACACTGCCTCCAAGCTCCGCTGGTACAAGGAACACAAGGGCATCTCGATCACCGAGACGGTCCGGCGGGCAGTGGCACTTCTGGAACTGGTGGAGCGAGAGACAGCAAACGGCAACGAAGTGCTACTGAAGTCTCGCGACGGCAAGTCCGTCCGCCAGCTGTGGCTCGTGTGACAGACGCGGCGACCACTGGTCCGCCGCGTCAACACTCCACATCACCCGCCGGCCGCAGCCATCCGCTGTCACTGCGGCTCTTAGCTGTGTGATCGCCATGTGACAACCACCGTCACCGACGACACTCACGAGAAGCCCCAAGCCGGGCAGCGCAACAACGCCGAAACTCCCGTGACCGGCCTGCTCAAATATGCTCCTGCAGCCCGTCTCAAACCGGGCGAGGAAGATATGTGCAGCGGCCGTCGGTCATCGTGTGACCCCTCCCAAAATGCGCGCCGGCCAGGCTCCCGTAGCAGTGACCCGCTTCCCTCATGTGGTTGAACAGCAGACCGTCCAGCACCAGACAGCTGCCGCGTCGTCGGCTCCTGCCACGAAGTGCCGCCAGAAGCGGGCACGCCCCACCTTCCCGCACAGCTGGAGCAGACAGCCGGTTACCAGGGCCCCCTGGCTTTTCCGTCGGTGTTTCTCCACAACAGCCACGGTCGCCCACTCGCCGACGATACGGTCCCAGCGGCAAACGTCCATCGTAGGAAGTTCACTGCCGCCAAAGAATCGGCGTCTGAGTCTCTTCCTCTGGACGCCGCACGGCCCGGCCCCTTAGAGCTCGTAGGGGCCGGGC
>NZ_JBHWZP010000501.1:0-4966 GCF_042728395.1 Streptomyces sp. NPDC060205 | reverse complement strand
GCCCCCCACACCCCGCCCCCCCCCCCCCGGGGTGGGGGGTGGACGGTCAACCCCCACCCCCCCCTCCGCGTTGTCCGCCCGACCGCCGGACGGCTAAAGCACCTTCGACAAGAACGACTGCGTCCGTTCGTGCTGCGGGTTCGTCAGGACCTCGCGCGGGTGGCCCGACTCCACCACTACACCCTCGTCCATGAAGACCAGCGAATCGCCGACCTCCCGGGCGAAGCCCATCTCGTGGGTGACGACCACCATCGTCATCCCCGACTCCGCGAGGTCGCGCATGACGTCGAGGACGTCACCGACCAGCTCCGGGTCGAGCGCGGACGTCGGCTCGTCGAACAGCATCAGCTTCGGCTCCATCGCGAGCGCCCGCGCGATCGCGACCCGCTGCTGCTGCCCACCGGAGAGCTGCGAGGGGTAGTTGCCCGCCTTGTCGGCCAGCCCGACCCGCTCCAGGAGCTGGCCCGCGCGCTCACGCGCCTGCGCCCTGCTCACGCCCTTGACCTGGACGGGCGCCTCCATGACGTTCTCCAGCGCCGTCATGTGCGGGAACAGGTTGAAGCGCTGGAACACCATGCCGATGTCCCGCCGCTTCAGCGCGACCTCGCTGTCCTTGAGCTCGTACAGCTTGTCGCCCTTCTGGCGGTAGCCGACCAGCTCCCCGTCGACGTACAGCCGCCCGGCGTTCACCTTCTCCAGATGGTTGATGCACCGCAGGAACGTCGACTTGCCCGAGCCGGAGGGGCCGATCAGGCAGAAGACCTCGCTGGGCTTCACTTCGAGGTCGATGCCCTTGAGGACCTCGACCGGACCGAAGGACTTGTGGACGCCCTCGGCCTTCACCATCGCCGTACCGGAACCCGCCACGGGCACCTTCTTGGTCACGTCGGCGGTCATGCGTTCACTCCTCCGCCCGAGCGGTTGGACAGGGACAGCATGTTCGCCTTGATCTTCTGGAACGGGGTGGCCGGCAGCGCACGGCTCGATCCGCGGGCGTAGTACCGCTCGATGTAGTACTGCCCGACGCTGAGCACCGAGGTCAGGACCAGGTACCAGGCGGCGGCCAGGAAGTACATCTCCACGGGTGCGCCCGACGACTGCCCGATGTCCTGCGCGTACCGGAACAGTTCGGCGAACTGGACCACCGACACCAGTGAGGTCGTCTTCAGCATGTTGATGACCTCGTTGCCCGTGGGGGGCACGATCACGCGCATCGCCTGCGGGATCACGATCCGCCGCAGGGTCTTGCCGTGGCTCATGCCCAGGGCGTGCGAGGCCTCGGTCTGGCCCTCGTCGACCGAGAGCAGACCCGCGCGGCAGATCTCCGCCATGTACGCGGCCTCGTTCAGACCGAGCCCGAGGAGCGCCGTCAGCAGCGGCGTCATGAAGCTCGACCAGTAGTCCTTGTAGATCGGACCGAGGTTGATGTACTGGAAGACCAGGCCCAGGTTGAACCAGACCACGAGCTGGACCAGGACCGGGGTGCCCCGGAAGAACCAGATGTAGAACCACGCGATCGACGAGGTCACCGGGTTCTTCGACAGGCGCATCACCGCGAGGAGGATGCCGCCCGCGATGCCGATCACCATCGACAGCACGGTGAGCAGCATCGTCTGGCCGACGCCCTTGAGGATGCGGTCGTCGAAGAAGTAGTCCGGTACGGCACCCCAGTTGATCTTGCCCTGGGCGAACGCGTAGATGATCGAGACGAAGATCGCGATCGCGACGACGGCCGAGACGTACCGCCCGTAGTGCCGGACCGGGATGGCCTTGATGGCCTCCGGGCCGCCCGGGGGAGTGTCCTGCGGCCCGGGCGTCTTGTCGATGTCAACAGTCACGGATGTTGCCTTTCAGCGCCGCTGATTACGCGGTCACTTGCCGCCGTTGAGGGTGGCTTCCTTCACGGCGCCGGCCTCGACGCCCCACTTCGCGATGATCTTGCCGTACTCGCCGTTCTTGATGACCGCGTCGAGCGCCGCCTGCAGGGCGTCCCGCAGCTCGGTGTTCGACTTGGCGACCGCGATGCCGTACGGGGCGGCCTCGACCTGCTCGCCGACGACCTCGAAGTCCTTGCCGCCGCCCGAGGTCTTCGCCGCGTACGCCGCCACGGGGAAGTCCGAGGAACCGGCGTCGGCGCCACCGGCGCGCAGCCGGGTCTGGGCCTGCTGGTCGTTGTCGAAGGCCTCGATGGACAGCTTCTTGCCGGCCGGACACTTCTTCGCCTGGGCCTTGGCGAGGTCGTTCGAGACGGTGTTGCGCTGCACCACGACCTTCTTGCCGCACAGGTCGTCCCAGGTCTTGATGCCCTGGTCCGCGCCCTGCTTGGTGTAGATCGAGACGCCCGCGGTGAAGTAGTCGATGAAGTCGACGCCCTCGCCGACCTTCTTGCCGGTCTCGGCGTCGACGCCCTCCTGGCGGTCCTTGGTGTCCGTCATCGCCGACATCGCGATGTCGTACCGCTTGGAGCGCAGACCGGTGAGCAGCGTGTCGAACGTGCCGTTCTCGAACTCGAACTTCACGCCGAGCTGCTTGCCCATGGCGTCGGCGAGGTCGGGGTCGATGCCCACCGTCTTGCCCGAGTCGTCCTTGAACTCGACCGGCGCGTACGCGATGTCCGAGCCGACCTTGATGACGCCCTTGTCGCGGACGGCCGCGGGCAGCTTGTCGGCCAGCGGCGCCGCGCTGGAGTCGGCGGTGTCGGAGCTGCCGCTGTCCTTGTCCTTGGTCTGGTCACCGCAGCCGGTGAGCAGCAGGGCGCCTGCGACCGCGATCGCACCGACCGCGGCTATCCGGGACTGCGCGGCGGTCGTACGACGGGTGGAGCGTGCGGTCATGGTGGGTTCCTCCGGCGGGTGGGTGGAGTTGCCGATGGGTCGGCAGTAGCCGATGGGTCGACGAGAACACACACCTTCGGGTGTCGCGACCTCGTGTGATTAGGGCATCTTGCCATTCGGACTCGTCCCTTCAGGGTGCCCGCCATGTCAAAATCGGATAACGGGTGACCCCCTAACCGGACCGAAGCGGTCCGGCTCGACCGGATCTTGTGCGGAAAACCTCCGCGAGGGCCGGAGGATCTTCTGCGGATCCCGCGATACGTGCCGCCACTTCTGCGCACTTGCGACACCATGGCGTCTATCGGCGGATTGTTCGTGAAGTGGGCTTGTTCGCCGTATTCGGCCATGAGTCATGTCACCGGTATGTGACCTTCACGCTCCGTTATACGAGCCTGGCCCCCGCGCTGAGGGGATCCCGGCGCTCCGGTGCACGAGCTCCGGGCGCCCGCGTGTGACCTTCGCTCCATCGACTCGTCCGCGATGCGGTCCGTCCGGTAAGAAGGTTCCTTACACCCCTCATCCGGGGCTCAGGGCGCGTGTGCGGCGCGCCCGTCGCGCATGTTCCGTACTTAACAGTCATCAGGGACATGCGCGGTGCCCGCCCGTTCCTCACCAGGAGCGGCAACCCTCAACCAAGAAGACTTAAGGGGTAAAACAAAGTGGCAGCGGAGATCGTCAATCCTCGCAGCGACAGCAATACGGATCAGGACGGCGGGGCCGAGCCCCTCCATTCCTTCGACCCGGCGTTCGCGCTGCACCGTGGCGGGAAGATGGCCGTGCAGGCCACCGTGCCCGTCCGTGACAAGGACGACCTGTCCCTCGCGTACACGCCCGGCGTCGCGAAGGTCTGCACGGCCATCGCGGAGCAGCCGGAACTCGTCCACGACTACACGTGGAAGTCGTCCGTGGTCGCCGTCGTGACGGACGGGACCGCCGTGCTCGGTCTCGGCGACATCGGGCCCGAGGCCTCCCTCCCCGTCATGGAGGGCAAGGCGATCCTGTTCAAGCAGTTCGGCGGGGTCGACGCCGTGCCGATCGCGCTGGACTGCACGGGCGTCGACGAGATCGTCGAGACCGTCGTGCGGCTCGCGCCGTCCTTCGGCGGCGTGAACCTGGAGGACATCTCGGCCCCCCGGTGCTTCGAGATCGAGCGCCGGCTGCAGGAACGGCTGGACATCCCGGTCTTCCACGACGACCAGCACGGTACGGCCGTCGTCACGCTGGCCGCCCTGCGGAACGCGGCGCGGCTGACCGGGCGCTCGCTCGGGCAGCTGCGGGCCGTGATCTCGGGCGCCGGCGCGGCCGGGGTGGCCATCGCCAAGTTCCTGCTGGAGGCGGGGCTCGGGGATGTCGCCGTCGCCGACCGCAAGGGGATCGTGTCGACCGACCGGGACGATCTGACCCCGGTCAAGCGCGACCTCGCGGTCATGACCAACAAGGCGGGCCTCTCCGGCTCGCTGGAGTCCGCGCTCGCGGGCGCCGACGTCTTCATCGGCGTCTCCGGCGGTACGGTGCCGGAGCCGGCCGTGGCCTCCATGGCCGAGGGTGCGTTCGTCTTCGCCATGGCGAACCCGAACCCCGAGGTGCACCCCGACGTCGCCCACAAGTACGCGGCGGTCGTCGCCACCGGGCGGTCGGACTACCCGAACCAGATCAACAACGTGCTGGCGTTCCCCGGGATCTTCGCGGGGGCGCTGCAGGTGCGGGCCTCCCGGATCACCGAGGGGATGAAGATCGCGGCTGCTGAGGCGCTGGCGGCGGTCGTCGGGGACGACCTCGCCGCGGACTATGTGATTCCGTCGCCGTTCGACGAGCGGGTCGCTCCGGCGGTCACCGCGGCGGTTGCGGCGGCGGCGCGGGCGGAGGGTGTGGCGCGGCGCTAGCCGCGCGTATTTTCTGACTGTCGGCTTCGGGTCCCGTCCAGGTGGGCGGGGCCCGAAGCCGTTTGCCCGAAAATTCTTTTCGGGGGTTCGGCTGGGCGGGTGGGTGCGGGTCGGTGGGGGCTGGCCGCGCAGTTCCCCGCGCCCCTTGGGTGGGGGGTGGTGGGGGTGGTGTGGTGTGTGCGGGTCGGTGGGGGTTGCTCGCGCAGTTCCCCGCGCCCCCAAGCAAGCGGGGCTGCGCCCCGGCTCGCC
>NZ_JBHWZP010000500.1:0-4993 GCF_042728395.1 Streptomyces sp. NPDC060205 | reverse complement strand
CCCTCCAACGCCAGCACGTCCCGCTCCTGCGCAGTCAGCTCCTGGTCACCCATAAGCCCAACGCTAACCCCAAAAGGGGCGCGGGGAACGGCGCAATCTTCTGTCTTTCAGGGGGCGCAGCCCCCAAGGGGCGCGGGGAACTGCGCGGCCCGCCCCCACCGGACCCGCACCCACCCACACCGCCCGACCGACGGAGTCACCCCGCGTTCTGGGCAGCGGCAGCAGCCCGCTGCAACTGCCCCAGCACGGCCGCCGGCTTGCCCTCCGGGCTCACCGCCTCGCCGATCCGCTGCTTGATGTCCGCGCTGACCGCGGCCCAGGAGGTCTGTCCCACGGGGTACAGCTCGGCGTTGGGCAGTTCGCCGAGGAAGTCGACGAGGTCCGCGTCGTCCTTGTCGAGCGCCATCGCCTCGGACGCGGACGTCGTCACGGGCAGCAGGTCGTACTCGTGGGAGAACTCAAGGACGTTCTCGTCGCTGTACACGTAGTCGAGGAAGTCCCCGATCTGCTCCTTGTGCCCGTTCTTCTTGAAGGCCATCATCCAGTCGGCGACGCCCATGGTGGCCTTGGAGCGCCCCTTCGCGCCGGGCATCGGCACCATGCCGAACTTCACGCCCTTCGCGGCGGCGGCCTTCATCAGCGTGGGGTGGCCGTTCAGCATGCCGACCTCGCCGCGCGTGAACGCCGCGAAGGCGTCCGCGCGGTTGAGCTTCGCGGGCGCGACCGGCCCGGTGAGGCCCTTGTCGACGAGCTCCTCCTTGAGCCAGGTGAAGGTGTCGACGTTCTGCGGGGAGTCGAGGCTGTAGGAGCCGACCGTGTCGGTGTACCCGTCGCCGCCGCTGAGCAGCCACATCAGCGTCTCGGCCTGTGCCTCCTCCGGCCCGAGCGGCAGCGCGTACGGGTACTTCACGCCCTTGGCCTTGAGGGCCGCCGCGTCGGAGGCGAGGTCGCTCCAGCTCTCCGGCGGGGTGAGGCCGGCGTCGGCGAAGAGGGTCTTGTTGTAGAAGAGCAGCCGGGTGGAGGAGGCGAACGGCATGCCGTACTGCGTCCGGTTTATCTCGCCCGCCGCGGACAGCTGCGACACGAAGTCGGCCTGGGTGTCTATGGAGAGCACGTCGCCGGCGCGGTAGAGCTCCCCCGCGTCGGCGTAGTCGGCGTACGCGCCGATCTGGGCCAGGTCGGGCGGGTCGCCCGCGTCGACCATGGCCTTGACCTTGGCGTCCACGTCGTTCCAGGAGTAGACGCTGACCTGCACGTCCACGCCGGGGTGCTTCGCCTCGTAGGCCTGGGTCAGCTTGTCCCAGTACTTCTGTGAGCTGTTCGCCTTGGAGTCGCCGTAGTCGGCCGCCACGAGTTTCAGCGTGACGTTCCCGGATCCGGCGGAGCTCCCGCAGCCTCCGAGGGCCGCGGTCACACCCAGTGCGGACGCCACCGCGATCAGACTTGTCACTCGCCGCTGCACTACAGCCGTCCCCAACCCTGTCCGTCCCATGAGCGCGCCCTGGCTTCCGCGCGCCCAAGTGCCCGCGTACCCCACCGATTCGCTCATGCGATCCCAGACTTTCGAATCGCAATTTTCGCTCTAAGGTCTACACCACGTAAGTGGACTAGACCTCTCACGGGGTAAGGGGCGACACTGTACGTGTGAGACACGTCATCGCCCTGGATGTGGGCGGCACCGGAATGAAGGCCGCCCTCGTGGGGGCGGACGGCGAGCTGCTGCACCAGGCGCGCCGCTCGACGGGCCGGGAGCGCGGCCCGGACTCCGTCGTCGAGTCGATCCTCGCCTTCGCCGCCGACCTGCGCGCGCACGGCGTGGAGCACCTCGGCGAGCCCGCGGCCGCCGCGGGCGTCGCCGTCCCCGGCATCGTGGACGCCGACCGCGGCATCGCCGCCTACGCGGCCAACCTCGGCTGGCGCGACGTACCACTGCGCACGCTCCTCAGCGAACGGCTGTACGGGGCACCGGTCGCCCTGGGCCACGACGTACGCACCGGTGGCCTCGCCGAGGGCCGGATCGGCGCCGGCCAGGGCGCGGACCGCTTCCTGTTCGTACCACTGGGCACGGGCATCGCCGGCGCGATCGGCATCGACGGCCGGGTGGAGGCGGGCGCGCACGGTTTCGCGGGCGAGATCGGCCATGTCGTCGTACGCCCCGGGGGCGCCCCCTGTCCGTGCGGACAGCACGGCTGCCTTGAGCGGTACGCGTCGGCGGCCGCGGTCAGCGAGGCGTGGGCCGAGGCCTCCGGCGACCGGGACGCGGACGCGGCGGACTGCGCGAAGGCCGTCGACTCCGGCGATCCCCGCGCGCGGGCCGTCTGGCAGGACGCCGTGGACGCGCTCTCCGACGGACTCGTCACCGCGCTCACCCTGCTGGACCCGCGCGTCCTGATCATCGGTGGCGGTCTCGCCGAGGCGGGGGAAACCTTGTTCACACCACTGCGGGCCGCGGTCGAGCGGCGCGTCACCTTCCAGAAACTGCCGTCCATCGTCCCCGCGGCCCTGGGGGACACGGCCGGCTGCCTCGGCGCGGGCCTCCTCGCCTGGGACCTGCTGGCCACCACTTCGGAGGTATCCGCCCGATGACCACTGAGCGCATGTCTCCGACCGCCCCGCACGAGGGCGCCCCGTCAGGGGCGCGGGACGAGACATCACGCGGCTCCGCCGCGGGGGCGCGCCCGGCCCCCACCGGCCCGCAGCCGACGATCCTCACCGGCGCGAACGTAGTCCTCCCCACCGGAACGGTCCACGGCGGACGCCTGATCGTCGACGGCACCCGCATCGCCGGGAGCGCTCCCGAGAACGCCCCCACGGTGGACCTGCGCAACCACTACGTGGTCCCCGGCTTCGTCGACATGCACAACCACGGCGGCGGCGGAGCCTCCTTCACCTCGGGCACGGTCGAGGAGATCCTCCAGGGCATCCGCACCCACCGCGCCCACGGCACGACGACCCTCGTCGCCTCGACGGTCACCGGTGACATGGACGGCCTGGCCCAGCGCGCGGGGCTCCTCTCCGAACTCGCCGAGCAGGGCGACATCGCGGGCGTCCACTTCGAGGGCCCGTTCATCTCCCCGTGCCGCAAGGGAGCGCACTCCGAGAAGCTGTTGCGCGACCCCGATCCGTCGGAGGTCCGCAAGCTGATCGACGCGGCGCGCGGCCAGGCCCGCATGGTCACCCTCGCCACCGAACTCCCGGGCGGCATCGACTCCGTACGTCTGCTCGTCGAGCACGGCGTCATCGCGGCGATCGGGCACACGGACGCCACGTACGAGCAGACGGTGGAGGCCATCGACGCGGGCGCGACCGTGGCGACGCACCTGTTCAACGCGATGCCGGTGCTCGGGCACCGCACGCCCGGACCGATCGCGGCCCTGCTGGAGGACGAGCGGATCACCGTCGAGCTGATCAACGACGGCGTCCATCTCCACCCGGCCTCCCTGCAGTTGGCGTTCCATCACGCGGGCGGTGGGCGCGTGGCGTTCATCACGGACGCGATGGACGCGGCGGGCTTCGGCGACGGCCGCTACATGCTCGGCCCGCTGGAGGTGGAGGTCGCGGACGGTGTGGCGCGGCTGGTGGAGGGCGGCTCGATCGCGGGCTCCACGCTCACCCTGGACCGGGCCTTCAAGCGCGCGGTGACCGTGGACCGGCTGCCCGTCGAGGACGTCGTCGCGGCCATCTCCGCCAACCCGGCACGGCAGTTGGGCCTGTACGACCGGGTGGGCTCGCTGGAGCCGGGCAAGGACGCCGACCTGGTGGTCCTGGACTCCGCTTTCGAGGTCAAGGGTGTGATGCGCCGGGGCGAATGGCTGGTCGAACCTCAGACCGCCTGAGCCGGGGGCTGGGCCGACGGCCGGTGCCTTTGGCATGATCGGACTTTCGGACGAGCACATCGGTGGCACCCGCACGCGCACCCGGCGGGCGGGTCCACATCGAGAGAGGCAGGCCCAGGTGATTCTCACGGTCACGCTGAACACCGCTCTCGACATCACGTACCGCGTACGGGAGTTGCGGCCCCACGCCTCCCACCGGGTGGACGAGATGACCGAACGGCCCGGCGGGAAGGGCCTGAACGTGGCCCGGGTGCTCGCGGCCCTCGGCCACGAGGTGACCGTGACGGGCTTCGTGGGCGGCGTCACCGGGCGGGCCCTGCGGGACGGGCTCGCGCGGACGCCGGAAGTCGTCGACGCGCTGGTCCCGGTGAGCGGCTCGACCCGCCGCACGATCGCGGTGGCCGACACGACGACCGGTGACACGACTCAACTCAACGAACCGGGCCCGCAGATCACGCCCGCCGAGTGGGCCGGCTTCCAGGAGGCGTACGAGGTTCTGCTGCGCTCCTGCTCCGCGGTGGCCCTGTGCGGCAGCCTGCCGCCCGGGGTGCCGGTCGGGGCGTACGGCCAACTCGTGCGCACGGCTCGGGCGTTGGCGGTCCCGGTGCTGCTCGACACGAGCGGGGAGCCGTTGCGGCGGGGGATCGCGGCCCGCCCCGACGTCGTCAAGCCGAACGCGGACGAACTGGCCGAGCTGACCGGCTCGCACGACCCGTCGCAGGCCACGCGGGACGCGCGCCGGCGCGGGGCGCACGCGGTGGTGGCGTCCCTCGGCGCGGAGGGGCTGCTGGCCCGCACGCCCGAGGGCGACTGGCGCGCGGCCCCGCCCCGGCCGGTCCGCGGCAATCCGACGGGCGCCGGGGACTCCGCGGTCGCGGGCCTGCTGTCGGGTCTGGTGGAGAAACTGCCGTGGCCGGAGCGCCTGGCCCGAGCGGTCGCCCTGTCCGCGGCGACGGTACTGGCCCCGGTGGCCGGCGAGTTCGACCGGGCGGCTTACGAGGAGTTGCTGGCCCGCATATCCGTGACGAGCCAGACGACCGCGGCGTAGCGCTCCGCGCGGGTCGTTTCGCCGCGTGCCGGCCGGTGGGGGCTGGTCGCGCAGTTCCCCGCGCCCCTGAAAGACAAAAGATTGCGCAGTTCCCCGCGCCCCTGATGGG
>NZ_JBHWZP010000499.1:0-4996 GCF_042728395.1 Streptomyces sp. NPDC060205 | reverse complement strand
GCCCCCGGTCATTGCACGGGGGCGGGGCGTCGGCTTCGTCACCTGCGGGCCGGTGGGGGCCGGTCGCGCAGTTCCCCGCGCCCCTGGGGGGGCGGGTGTGGGCTTGGTTTTCTGCGGGCTGGTGGGGGCTGGTCGCGCAGTTCCTCGCGCCCCTGGGGGGCGGGTGTGGGTTTGGTTTTCTGCGGGTCGGTGGGGGCTGGTCGCGCAGTTCCCCGCGCCCCTAAGGGGTGCGGGCGGTTGCCGTGACGTAGCGGACGGGTGTGTCGATCGTGAGTGGGCCGTCCCCGTCGCGCATCGCGTCGAGCGAGGTGATCAGCCGCTCCCGGAGCTGCTGCCGCTTGTCGTCCGCGAGGTGGTTCCAGAGCAGGCGCATGCCCTGCGTGTGGGACCAGTCCACCCACGCGAGACCCGACTCGGCCACCAGCTTGACCGACTCGTCGACGACCGACACGTCCTGGAAGCCCGCCTTCTCCAGGGTGCGGGCGAGGTCGGCCGGGTCTGCGAGCCAGCTGTTGAAACGCTGCGACAGCCGCTCGGGCTGCCACTGCGGCGGCAGGTCGAGCAGCAGCTCGCGCGGGATGAGTTCGGTGAACACCGGCGGCAGGAAGGGGAAGGTGTCGTCGCTGAACACCGGGCTGGTGAAGGCGAGCCGCCCGCCGGGGGAGAGCAGCGGCGCGTAACGGGCCAGTGCCGCGGGCGCGTCGGGCAGGAAGATGACGCTGTAGCTGCCCAGGACGACGTCGAAGGAGCCCGGTTCGAAGTCGGGGTGCTCCCCGTCCATCACCCGCAGCTCGACCGTGCCGGCGCCGCGCAGCGCGGCCTCCTTCGCGGCCTCCTCGATCATCGCCTCGGCGACGTCGATGCCCACGACGCGGCCCGTCGGTCCCACCCGCTCGGCCGCCGGGAAGACACAGGCACCCCGGCCGCAGCCGACGTCGAGGACCCGTGCGCCCTCGCCGGGAGCCGCGCGTTCCACCAGGCGCCGGCCCATCGGAGTGAAGAACTCCACGCCGAGCCGGTCGTAGGACGCCGCGGCACTGTTGAAGGCCGCCGCCACTTCGGATTTGTACGTGGACGTGTCCACTGAATCTCCCGCTCTCTCGGTGGATACACCACTTTTCCCCGCCGGTCTCGGGCCCGGATGGAGAGGCCTTGGAGCGCCGCTGGACCGCCGCTGGACACAACGCAAAGAAGTCCCTGGAAGGCCGATCCGCTCTTGTTCCGGGGGATGCCGTCTCCTAAGAATTGATTCCGGAACGTACCGCCGCACCGGTTCCGGATCGGCAGCGACCGATTCCGGACCGAGTGGCGACCGATTTCATGCCGATTCGCGAGGAGAAAACGTGAGCGACCAGATAGCGAGCGTCCGGCGCCTGGTGGAGGCGTACAACACCGGGAAAACGGACGACGTGGCCGACTACATCCATCCGGAATACATGAATCCGGGAACGCTGGAATTCACCTCACTGCGCGGCCCTGAGCTTTTCGCGATCAATGTCGCCTGGGTCAAGAGGACGTTCTCCGAGGATGCGCGTCTGGAGGAGGTGGCCATCGAGGAGAACGGCGACTGGGTGCGCGCCCGGCTGGTGCTCTACGGGCGGCACGTCGGCGAGATGGTCGGCATGGCCCCCACCGGGCGGCTGTTCTCGGGTGAGCAGATCCACCTCCTCCACTTCGTCGACGGCAAGATCCACCACCACCGCGACTGGCCCGACTACCAGGGCACCTACCGCCAGCTCGGTGAGCCGTGGCCGGAGAAGGAGCACCGCCGTCCGTGACGGCGGATTCCTGGAAGGCCGAAGATCAGGGGTAGGGGGAAGCGCGATGGAATTCGGTGTGCTGGGACCGCTGTACGTCAGGGTGGACGGGGAGACGACCGCCCCGAGCGCCCCGAAGCTGCGGAACGTACTGGCGATGCTGCTCGTCCACACGGGACAGGTGGTGCCCGTGCCGTCACTGGTGCGGGATCTGTGGGACGACGATCCGCCCGTCAGCGGTCTGACCACGCTGCAGACGTACATCCTGAACCTGCGCAAGATGTTCTCCGCGGTCACCGGGCTGACCACCGACGAGGTGGCCCGCGACATCCTGGTGACCCGCGCGGGCGGATACGTGCTGGCCGCCGAGGCGGGCGTGCTCGACCTGCACCGCTACCGCCGTCTGGTGACCTCCGGCCGGGAGGCGCTGGTGCGCGGCGACGACGCGGCCGGGGTACGGGACCTGAACGAGGCGCTCCTGATGTGGCGGGGGCCCGCGCTGGTCGACGTACCGGCCGGGCGGGTGCTGGAGAGCCGGCGCCGGCAGCTGGAGGAGTCCCGGCTCGCCGCCTTCGAGTACCTGGTCGACGTGGAGCTGCGGCTCGGCATGTACCGCGAGGTGCTGGCCGAGCTCGCGGCTCTCACGGTGGAGAACCCGCTGCACGAGGGCCTGCACGGCCAGTACATGTGGGCCCTGCACCTCAGTGGCCGCCGGGCCCAGGCGCTGCAGGTCTTCCACCGGCTGCGGGGCGCGCTGGTCGCGGGCCTCGGTCTGGAACCGGGGCCCCAGGTGCAGCGGCTGCACCGGGCGGTGCTGAACGCGGACACCGACTTCGAGCCCCGGTTCGCGGTGGGCCGAGCCCCGGTCGCGGTGCCGGCCAGCGCGTTCGGCGGGGCGCGACCCTACTGACGCCTCGCGGCGTACCGGTATTCAAATTTGATTGCGTCGCCGGGTCCAGCGTGGCTAGGGTGCAGCTAGACAAATTTGATTAGTTCGGAGGGGTCATGCCGGAGGAGCACGAGCCGGAGCAGCCGGAACAGCGGCCGGAGCGGACGTCGGAGCAGCAGTCGGAACAGCCGGAGGAGACGCCCGTCGACAGTCCGACGGGCTGGGTCGCGGCGCACATACGCCGCTACGACCGCAGCGGCGGCAAGGAGGGGGCCAAGTGGTACGGGCTCGACACCCTGCTGCTCACCACCCGCGGCCGGAAATCGGGAAAGCTGCGCCGCACCGCGGTGATCTACGGCCGGGACGGCGACAACGTCGTCGTGGTCGGTTCGAACGGCGGAAAGCCCGAGCATCCGCTCTGGTATCTCAATCTCGTCGCCTCGCCCGAGGCGCACGTCCAGATCGGTGAGGAACATCTCGACGTGCGGGCGCGTACGGCGACCGCCGAGGAGAAGCCGGATCTCTGGAAGCTCATGACGGGGCTTTTCCCGCAGTACAAGAGTTACCAGAAGAAGACCACCAGGGAAATTCCCGTGGTGATTCTGGAGCCCGTCGAGCCGTAATCGCCGGCGGTGCAGTCAGACATTGCATGCACGGAAAGGAAAGGTGTCTGTGTTGAACGAATTCACGCGCCGTGGATTCCTCGGCAGCGCGGCGGCGGTCGGCGGGGCCACGGTGGTGGCCACGGCCGTCCCCGGTGCCCAGGCCGCCGAGGCCGCCGTCCCGGAAGCGGCACAGGGCGGCGCGTGCGGCGCCAGGACCGGGCTCGTCCAGGTGGACCGGACGGACCGGCGCTACCAGGACCTGGTCAGCCGGGGATTCAACGGACGGTTCCGCGGCAAGCCCGACGCCGTGTACGTCGTGCACACCGCGGACCAGGTCGTGGACGCGGTGAACCGGGCCCTGGACGCGGGCCAGCGGATCGCCGTGCGCAGCGGCGGCCACTGCTTCGAGGGCTTCGTGGACGACCCCGCCGTGCGGGCCGTCATCGACATGTCCGAGATGCGGCAGGTCTCCTACGACTCCGCCAAGCGGGCGTTCGCCGTGGAACCCGGGGCGACCCTCGGGGAGGCGTACCGCACCCTGTACCTCGACTGGGGCGTGACCATCCCGGCGGGCGTCTGCCCCCAGGTGGGCGTCGGCGGGCATGTGCTCGGCGGCGGGTACGGCCCGCTCTCCCGCCGCGACGGAGTGGTGGCCGACCACCTCCACGCCGTCGAGGTCGTCGTCGTGGACGCCTCGGGCCGGGCCCGCAAGGTCGTGGCCACCAGCGCGGCCGGCGACCCCAACCGCGAGCTGTGGTGGGCCCACACCGGGGGCGGCGGCGGCAACTTCGGCATCGTCACCAAGTACTGGTTCCGTACGCCCGGCGCCACCGGCAACGACCCGTCCGGGCTGCTGCCCAAGGCGCCGAAGTCGACCCTGCGGCACATCGTGACCTGGGAGTGGTCCGCCCTCACCGAGAAGGCGTTCACCCGGATCATCGACAACCACGGGGCCTGGCACCAGCGCAACAGCGCCGCCGACACCCCGTACGCCAGTCTGCACAGCGTCTTCTACCTCAACAGCAAGGCGGCCGGGCAGATCCTGCTGGACATCCAGATCGACGGCGGACTGGACGGTGCCGAGGGGCTGCTGAACGACTTCGTGGCCGCGATCAACGAGGGCACGGGGGTGGAGCCGGCCGTCCAGCGGAGCACGGAGCCGTGGCTGCGCGCCACGCTGGCGAACAAGTTCGACACCGGCGGGTTCGACCGGACCAAGTCCAAGGGCGCCTATCTGCGCAAGCCGTGGACCGCCGCCCAGGCCGCCACCCTCTACAAGTACCTGAGCGCCGACACCCAGGTGTGGGGCGAGGTCTCGCTCTACTCGTACGGCGCGAAGGTCAACTCCGTTCCGGAGACGGCCACCGCCACCGCCCAGCGCGACTCCATCATCAAGGTGTGGATGTCGGCCACCTGGATGGATCCCGCACAGGACGACGCCAACCTCGCCTGGATCCGGGAGATCTACCGCGACGTCTTCGCCACCACCGGCGGCGTCCCGGTGCCCGACGACCGGACCG
This sequence comes from Streptomyces sp. NPDC060205, assembly GCF_042728395.1. Lineage (NCBI taxonomy): Bacteria > Bacillati > Actinomycetota > Actinomycetes > Kitasatosporales > Streptomycetaceae > Streptomyces > Streptomyces sp. NPDC060205. The sequence goes on along the minus strand of NZ_JBHWZP010000499.1, from coordinate 225 downwards.
AGGGCACCTTCATCAACTACCCCGACATCGATCTGGCCGACCCGCAGTGGAACACCTCCGGAGTGCCCTGGCACACCCTCTACTACAAGGGGAACTACCCGCGCCTGCAGAAGGTCAAGGCCCGCTGGCTCAAGGACCTCATCGACCGGGGCGACTGCCGGCTGGACCAGGTCGGCGCCACCGTGCTGGACGAGGCCGACCAGATGGCCGACATGGGCTTCATGC
>NZ_JBHWZP010000498.1:0-5027 GCF_042728395.1 Streptomyces sp. NPDC060205 | reverse complement strand
CCCCTAGGAGGGGCTGCGCCCCATCAGGGGCGCGGGGAACTGCGCGATCAGCCCCCACCGGGCCGCAGGGACTCATCCACCGGTCGGCCCCCGGGCCTACGCGCGGCGGAACGTCAGGGATTCGCCCAGCGCGCCCGCCCGCCACAGGTCGTTGCACGCCGTTGCCATGTCGGCAAGGCCTTCCACCACCTGGCCCCACACGATCCCCGGCACCCACCCCACGTCACCGTTGAGCAGCAGGTTGTTGCGTTCGTAGAACAGGGCCAGGTCGATCACGGGCGTGCCCGCGCGGACGCCGGACGCGCCTCCGTAGCCGTACGCCTGCGACCCCAGCTGCGTACCGGAGAACGAGAAGTAGCAGAGGTCGCCCGGGATGGGCGTGACGGTCGGGTTCTCCAGGGGCGGCTCCGCCGGGGCGAACGCCGGGAACAGGGCGTAGATCTCGTTGCGGGCGTACTTGGCGTGATACACGTCGCCGCCGAGCGGCAACGCGTTCCAGACGGCTTCGCAGGTGATCGGCGCGCGGTCGTCGAGAAGCTTCGCCGTGCAGTGGACTCCGCGCTTGGACAGGGACACGTCGATGTAACGGTCAGCCATGCGTTCCATGGTCCACCCGGGGTCAATACCCCCGCCGGGAGGAGCGAGGCGCAAATTAATCCGAATAATTTGCATTGCATGGGGTAGCCGCGCGCCCATGGCTCCACCAATTGGGAACGACTCGAAGGAAGCTTCGCGGGACGTCGGACACCGCGGCACGAGCCGCCGGTCACTGCTGGCGGGCGTCACGGCGCTCGGCGCGGTCGGCGCGCTCGGTGCCGCCGGCTGCAGCCGTGTGGCCACGGCGTCGGGCGAGAACGGCGGTGAACTCCTGGACCGCCTCAAGGCCCAGGGCGTCGTCCGCCTCGGTATCGCCGGCGAGATCCCCTTCGGCTACATCGACAAGGACGGCGAGCTCACGGGTGAGGCCCCGGAACTCGCGCGGGTCATCTTCAAGCGGCTGGGGGTGGACCGCGTACAGCCCGTGCCCACGGAGTTCGGCTCGCTCATCCCCGGTCTGAAGTCCCAGCAGTTCGACGTGGTCGCCGCGGGCATGTACATCAACGCCGAGCGCTGCGCCCAGGTGATCTTCTCCGACCCCGACTACCAGATGCTCGACGCCTTCATCGTCCGCAAGGGCAACCCGAAGAACCTGCGCGACTACAAGGACGTCGTGAAGTCGGGGGCGAAGTTCGCGACCGGAACGGGATACGCGGAGATCCAGTACGCGGTCGAGGCCGGGTACAAGGAGAGCGACATCCTGATCGTCCAGGACCAGGTCGCGGGCATGAACGCCGTCGAGGCGGGCCGTGTCGACGTCTTCGCCGGGACGGCGCTGACCACCCGCGAGGTCGTCAAGAAGTCCGGCAAGGTGGAGTCGACCGAGCCGTTCGCGCCCCTGGTGGACGGCAAGCCGCACACGGACGGCGGCGGCTTCGCGTTCCGCCCGACGGAGACGAAGCTGCGGGACGCCTTCAACGTGGAGCTGAAGAAGATGAAGGAGAGCGGCGAGCTGCTGCGGATCCTGCGGCCCTTCGGCTTCACCAAGAACGAGATGACCGATTTGACCGCGAAGGAGCTGTGCGGCGGATGACATCGGGACTCTGGGAACTCGTCCTCAAGGGGATCTGGGTCACCGTCCAGCTGCTGGTGCTCAGCGCGCTGCTGGCCGGGGCCGTCTCCTTCGTGGTGGGCATCGCGCGCGTCCACCGGCTGTGGATCGTCCGCTTCCTCGCGGGCTTCTACACCGAGGTGTTCCGCGGCACCTCGGCACTGATCATGATCTTCTGGGTGTTCTTCGTGCTGCCGCTGGCCTTCGGCTGGCAGCTGGTCCCGATGTGGGCGGGCACCCTCGCACTGGGTCTGACCTACGGGGCGTACGGCTCCGAGATCGTGCGCGGCGCCCTGAACTCCGTGGACCCGGCGCAGGTCGAGGGCGGTATCGCGCTCAGCTTCACACCCTGGCAGCGGCTGCGGCTGATCCTGCTGCCGCAGGCCGTGCCGGAGATGATCCCGCCCTTCTCCAACCTGCTGATCGAGCTGCTCAAGGGCACCGCCCTGGTGTCCGTGATGGGCATGGGCGACCTGGCCTTCAGCGGGAACCTCGTGCGGCTCGCGCTGCAGGAGAGCGCGGAGATCTACACGTACATCCTGCTGATCTACTTCGTGATCGCCTTCCTGCTCACGCGGCTCATGCGCGGGCTGGAGAAGAAGCTCAAGGCGGGCATCGGCGAAGTTCCTGAGAAGGGTGTGTCCCAGGGCGAGCTGCACCGCCCGGAGACCACCGGAGTCGGCGGAGGTGCCGTATGACATGGGACTGGAGTGCCGTCGGCGACTTCATGCCGCACTTCTGGGACGGACTGCTGGTCACCCTGCAGGCCCTGGTGCTCGGCTCGCTGATCTCCTTCGCCCTCGGGCTCGTGTGGGCGCTGCTGATGCGCACGCCGACCCGCTGGGTGCGCTGGCCGGTCGGGGTCGTCACGGAGTTCATCCGCAACACCCCGCTGCTGGTGCAGCTGTTCTTCCTCTTCTACGTGCTGCCCGAGTGGAACATCACGTTCTCCGCGATGACCACCGGTGTCGTCGCCATCGGGCTGCACTACTCGACGTACACGATGCAGGTCTACCGGGCCGGCATCGAGGGCGTGCCGGCCGGCCAATGGGAAGCGGCCACGGCACTGAACCTGCCCCTGACCCGGACGTGGACCGCGGTGATCCTGCCGCAGGCGATCCGCCGGGTGGTGCCCGCACTGGGCAACTACGTCATCTCGATGCTCAAGGACACGCCGCTGCTGATGGCGATCACCGTCCTCGACATGCTCGGTGAGGCGCGGCTGTTCTCCCAGCAGAACTTCCAGTTCACCGAGCCGCTGACGGTCATCGGCGTGGCCTTCATCCTCATTTCCTATCCGGCTTCCCTCCTCATGCGAGCCCTGGAGCGACGTCTTGTCCGCTGACACCCCCCTGACAGAAGACTCCGCCGCCAACCCGGCCGTGGACGGCAGCGAGCTGATCCGGTTCGACAAGGTCACCAAGCGCTTCGGCGACAACGTGGTCCTCGACGACCTCGACTTCTCGGTGGCGTCCGGCAAGCACGTCACGCTGATCGGCCCGTCCGGCTCCGGCAAGACGACGATCCTGCGGCTGCTGATGACGCTGCTCAAGCCCGACGAGGGCACGATCAAGGTGGCCGGCGACTACCTCACCCACGAGGAGAAGAACGGCAAGCTGGTCCCGGCCGGCGACAAGCACATCCGCGAGGTCCGCAAGAACATCGGGATGGTCTTCCAGCAGTTCAACCTCTTCCCGAACATGAAGGTGCTGCGCAACATCACCGAGGCGCCGGTCACCGTGCTCGGCATGTCCAAGGACGCCGCCGAGGAGCGGGCCCGCGAGCTGCTCGACCAGGTGGGGCTGCTCGAACACATCGACAAGTACCCGAGCCAGCTCTCCGGCGGGCAGCAGCAGCGTGTCGCGATCGCGCGGGCGCTGGCCATGCGGCCGCAGGTGCTGCTCCTCGACGAGGTGACGTCCGCGCTCGACCCCGAGCTGGTCGCGGGCGTCCTCGACGTGCTGCGGGACATTGCCCGCAGCACCGACATCACGATGCTGTGCGTGACCCACGAGATGAGCTTCGCCCGGGACATCTCCGACCAGGTACTGATGTTCGACTCCGGGCGGGTCCTGGAGTCGGGGCCGCCGGAGAAGATCTTCGGCGACCCGGAACACGACAGGACCAGGGAGTTCCTCGGCGCGGTGCTGTGAGCCCCTGCCCCGGCCGGAGAGGCCGGGGCACCGGTTCAAGCCTCTGGCATATGCCGGACGGATGCGCCACTGCTGAGGGGGCCGGATCACGCCATCAATCCCGCCAACAGCCCCTCCACGCCCCCGGCCCGACGGCTATCGTGGAGGGGGCCCGGCCGTCCGGGCTGCGTTGATGTGCGGGCCGATGCGCGTGACGTCGGCCCGCGCGCCGGGCCGAAAAGCGCAGGGGGATCACCGTGGCGCTGAAGCGCGAGACGACCGCGCCGTACCACTCGGCCCAGGACGCCCTGCGCGTCCTGGAGACCGTGGCACGGCACACCACCGGCATCACCGACATCGAACTCGCCCGGCACACCGGCCTCGGCACCGAGCGCCTCACCGCCCTCCTGCGCATGCTGCGCCGCGAGGGGTACGTGGAGCAGCTCGCGGACGGGGCGTACGTGAGCGGGGAGGCCTTCGGCCGGCTGGGTTCGGCGCGCGAGCGGGACGAAACACTGCGCGTCCAGCTCCAGCGCACCCTCGACCGGCTGCGCGACTCGGTCGGCGCCGCCGTCTACATGAGCCGGTACGTGGACGGTGAGATCCACGTCACGCAGTGCGCGGAGGGCCCGGCCACCCCGGCGGTCAACGAGTGGGTGGACTTCCGGTCCGCGGCCCACGCCAGCGCGATCGGCAAGAGCCTGCTCGGCCAGCTCGACCTCAACGGCCGGCGCGACCACCTCTCCCGCCACCGCATGGCCCGGCTCACCTCGCGCACCATCACGAACGAGCGGGTCCTGCTGTCCCGGCTCGACGCCCAGGCCCCCACGGTGCCCGTGCTCGACCTCCAGGAGTACGCGATCGGCACGGTCTGCGCGGCGGTCCCCATCACGGCCGGTTCGGCGGTGGGCTGCCTCGCCCTCTCCCTCCCGGTGGAGCACGCCCACCGGCTGCGCGAGGCCGCCGACACCCTGAACCGCGGCGCGGCGCCGGTACTCCTCTCGCTGGCCATCTGAGCAGCACCCCTCCGCCCCGCCGGTGGTCCGCCCCGTGCCCCGCCGGTGGTCCGGAGCACCCCTGAGGACCGGGTAGTATTTTCCCTGTCGCCAGCCGCGAAAGCGGTCAGCGAGAGTCACGCGCCGCTAGCTCAGTTGGTTAGAGCAGCTGACTCTTAATCAGCGGGTCCGGGGTTCGAGTCCCTGGCGGCGCACAGCGAAACAGCGGAAGGCCTCCGCGAGAGCGGGGGC
>NZ_JBHWZP010000497.1:0-5030 GCF_042728395.1 Streptomyces sp. NPDC060205 | reverse complement strand
GCCTTTCGTCGTGCGGGCGCATACTTCCGTCGGCGCCTTTTCTCCTGTTGCGGGATGGTGCAACCGACACCCCGCGGGACAGGATGCCGGGATGAAGGGTGATCTGTTTTCCAGCGAGTACATGGTGCAGCCGGCCGCGACCGCGGGCATGAGCGTGCAGAACGCCAAGTCGATCAGATACGCCGTCAACGGCGAGATGCTGGCCCGGCAGGGCGCGATGATCGCCTACCGCGGCAGTCTGCAGTTCGAACGCAAGGGGCAGGGCGTCGGCGGCATGCTCAAGCGTGCGATGACCGGCGAGGGCCTGCCGCTCATGGCCGTGCGCGGGCAGGGGGAGGCGTGGTTCGCGCACGAGGCGCAGAACTGCTTCATCATCGACATCGACCCCGGTGACGTCTTCACCGTCAACGGCCGCAACATCCTGTGCTTCGACGCGTCGTTGACGTACGAGATCAAGACGGTGAAGGGCGCGGGCATGTCCGGCGGCGGACTGTTCAACAGCGTCTTCACCGGACAGGGCAGGCTCGGACTGGTCTGCGAGGGCAATCCGCTGGTCATCCCGGTCTCACCGCAGTGGCCGGTGTACGTCGACACGGACGCGGTGGTCGGCTGGACGGCCAGCCTCCAGACCTCGCTGCACCGTTCGCAGTCCATCGGCTCGATGATCCGCGGCGGCTCGGGCGAGGCCGTGCAGCTGATGCTCCAGGGGGAGGGGTTCGTCGTCGTGAGGCCGAGCGAGGCCACACCGCAGAAGGCTCAGCAGCACTGACACGGCCGCCCCGACAGCCTTCGTCCGCGGGCCGGTGGGGGCTGGTCGCGCGGTTCCCCGTGCCCCTGGGGAGGGCGGGGGACCGCGCCCCTGCCCTCCAGGGCCTGTCCGAGCCTAGGGCTCCAGCCTTCCGTTCGTCCGGCGGCGCCACAGGATCGCGGCGGTGCCGGCGGCGAGCAGGGCGGCGGTGCCCGCGGCGGCGGGCAGGAGCAGGTCGGAACCGGTCGAGGCGAGCGAGCCGTCGCCGGTGGTGCCGAGTGAGCCACCGCTCACCGTGCCGCCGGTCGTACCCGTTCCGCCCGTCGTGTCACCGCTGTCGACCGTGCCGCCCGCAGCGTTCCCGTCGTCCGCGGGACCGTCGACAGGAACCGTGGTGCCCGCGTCGGACGGGTCGGTCGGTTCGTCGCTCGGGTCCGGGGCGGGGTCCGTGTCGCCGGGTGACGGATCGGGCGACGGCGGCGGGGATTCGGGGTCCGTCGGGGTCGGTGTCGGCGAGGGCGTCGGCGGCTCCGGCGCCTTGAGCACGGTGAGCGAGGCGTCCGAGGGGCTCGCGACGAACACCGTGTCGCCGCCCGGGGCCACGGCGACGGACGAACTGCCCAACTGGCCGTTGACACCCGGCAGTTCGGCGCCCAGGTCGAGATCCTTGAGCGTCGCGGTGTCGTACACCGCGAGCCGGCCGACGCCGTCCCCCTCCTCCGGCGGATTGCCCCAGTCCTGCCACACCGCGAACGCCCGGTCGGAGCGCGGGTCCACGGCCACATCGGCGATGGTGTCGCCCGGTTCCGCGTCGAAGGAGGCGGCCAGTTTCCCGGAGGCGATGTCGTACGCCTCCAGTACGGTGCCGCGCCCCGCCCACAGCACCCCGCGACCGGTGTCCCACTCCAGGAACGACACCGCGGCCCCGGAGCCGAGCGCGATCTCCTTGCCGTCCGGCGTGAAGTCGGCCGAACCGACCCTGCGCAGCACGCCGTTGCTGTTGTCCGTCACCCAGATCTGCCCGGCCGCGGTGTCCACGGCGAGCGGGCCGCCGGTGGCAGGCAGGGTGAGGGAACGCTCCACGGTCACCGCCGTCCCGCCGACGGCGACCTCCTCAAGTTTCGTCCCGCGCACGATCACCACCGTCCCGGCTTTCGCGCCGGACCTGGCCTGCGTGATCGACGTACCGGTGAGCCAGCCGCCGCTGCCCGACGCGTCCCCGTCCCTGGCGGCCGCGATCCCGCGCAGTCCGACGAGGTAGTGCACCCCGTCGCCCGGCAGCGGTCCGGCGAGCCGTTTGCCCGGCAGCTGGGCGGGCGCGCCCGTACTGCCGGGAGAGGTTTTCACCCAGCTCAGCACGGCGCCGGACGCCGGGTCGACGGCGTAGACGCCGGCCAGACTGCCGTCCGGCGTACCGGCGACGGTGTCGGAGCCGACGTACAGCTTGCCGGACTCGGGGTGCAGCAGCAGGTCGAGCGGTTTGCCGACGGTCGTGAGGCGGGCCGTCCGCTCGTACCCCTCGGCCGCCGGCGGGTCGTCGGCGCCGGCGGCGGGCGTGCCGACCGCGACGACGGCGAGGACCACCGCCGTGACGCCGGCCAGGGCGCCCGCCGCCCGGGGGCGGAGCACTTCGCTCCGCCCCCGGGTTCCGAGGGGCGCGGTCACGAGAAGCTGACCGGCAGGTAGACGTCGTACGAGCGGTTGCTGCTGCCGGTGTGGTCGGCGCGCGTCACGATGGCGCAGTCGACGTCCGTGCCGCAGACCGTGCCGGCCGCGATGTTCGGGTTCACGTGCACGCTCACGCTGAACGAGCCGCCGGTGCCGTAGGTGGAGCTGTTGGCGACCGTGCCGCCGCCGAGGTTGGACACCCAGTGCGAGGCGCCCGTCGTGCCGGACTGGTCGGCGCCGCCCAGGCAGGGGGTCGGCCGTGAGGTGTACGTCGACGGGTTGCCCGGCTCGACACCCTCGGGGATCACACACAGACCGACGTAGACACCCTGGAGCGTGTTGTAGCCGCTGCCGGAGACGGTGACGTTCTGCCCGGCGGCCGAGAGGGCGTCGGGGGCCGTCAGCGACAGGTTGTACGTCGTACCGCTCACCGTCACGGACCGCGTCGCGGTGGCGGCCGAGGCGGAGGTGGCGAGCCCGACCGTCAGCGCGGCGGTGGTGGCTCCGACGGCGGCGATACGGGCAGCACGGGAGAACAGGGCGGATCTCATGGGTAGTTGGCCTTTCGGAGGCGAGAACCACTTAGGTAAGGCAAACCTAAGTTGAAGGTCAACGGATCGTCAACCCGCGTCCTCGTGGGGCGCGCGAGCCGGGAACGGCGCAAAGATGTGTAGTGATCATGTCAATCGGCAGGTCATCATGCGCCCATGCCGACGCCCCGAGACCGTTCCCGTGCGGGAAGCACGGGCAAGCTGATCGCCCTCGCGGTCGCCCTGGTGATGGCCGTCGTGGCGTGCGGCGGCGACTCCGACGACACGGACGCCGGCACCGACGGGGGCGGGGGCGGAAAAGGACTGGAGCGGTCGAGCGTCACCGTCGCCGCGCTGCCCCTCGCGGACGACGCGCCCCTCTATCTCGCCCGGGACCGGGGGCTGTTCGAGAAGGAGGGCCTGGACGTACGCATCCAGCCCGTCCAGCAGTCCATCCAGGCACTGCCCGCCCTCTCCAAGGGCCAGGTCGACGTGATCGCGAGCGCGAACTACGTCACCTTCCTCCAGGCCCACGAGAAAGGCACGCTGGACCTGCGCATCCTCGCCGAAGGGGCCCGCGTCGCCCCGCACATGATGGACGTACTCGTGCCCGAGGACTCGGACATCCGCAGCGTCGCCGACCTCAAGGGCAAGAAGGTCGCCGTCAACATCCTCAACAACATCCAGTCGCTGACCCTGAACGCGATCCTCGCCCAACAGAACGCGGGCCGACCCGAGTACCGGCAGATCGCCTTCCCCCAGATGGGAGTCGCCCTGGAGAAGGGCCAGGTCGACGCCGTGCACGCCGTCGAACCCTTCAACAGCGCCATCCAGAAGCAGCTGAACGCCCGCGTCCTCGTCGACGGCGGCTCCGCCCCCGTGGAGTCCGTCCCGATCAGCGGATACGTCACGACCGGCGACTACGCCGCCGAGAACCCGAAGACCGCGGCGGCCTTCCAGCGGGCCATCGCCGCGGCGGCGCAGCTCGCCACCCAGGACCAGGACGCCGTCCGTGAGGAACTGCCCAAGTACACCAAGGTGACCGCCGGTCAGGCCGAGTCGATCAGGCTGCCCGCCTATCCGGTGACCTCGGACGCGTCCCAGCTGCGCCGCCTCACCGAACTCATGAGGGAACAGGGCCTGTTGAAGAAGAGGATCGATCCGGGAACGTTGCTGGTCGAGTGAGGCGCGGCGGCGGTGGGGCGGAACGCGTGAGGCGACGGCGGGAACTGCTGCTCGGTGCGCTCGGCGTGCTGCTCGCCCTCGGCGTGTGCGAGGCGGTCGGCAGGGCGGGCCTGGTACGCCGCGACTACCTGCCACCCGTCTCCGAAGTGCTGGCGCGTGCGGTGGAGCTGGCGGGCGACCCGCTCTTCCTGGAGGGGATCGGGGCCACCGTGCGGGCCTGGGCCCTCGGTCTGGGTCTCGCCTGCGCCATCGCCGTACCGCTGGGCCTGCTCCTCGGCAGCGTGCCCGTCGTCGACGAGGCCGTGCGCGCCGTCGTCGAGTTCCTGCGCCCGCTGCCGTCCGTCGCGCTGATCCCGCTGGTGTCGCTGCTGCTGGGTTCCGGCACGGAGACGAAGGTCGCGCTCATCGCGTACGCCTCCGTGTGGCCGCTCCTCTTCAACACCGTCTACGGCCTCGGCGAGACCGATGCGCTGGCCAAGGACACCCTGCGCGCGTTCGGCTTCGGCCGGCTGTCGGTCCTCCTGCGCGTCGAACTCCCCGCCACCGCGCCCTTCATCGCGGCCGGCCTGCGGATCTCCGCGGCCGTCGCCCTCATCCTGGCCGTCGCCACGGAGATCCTGGCGGGGTTCGGGGAAGGGCTCGGCATCTTCATCGCCCAGGCGGGGCTTGCGACGGACGGTACGCGGGATGTGCTGGCGGGGGTGGTGTGGGCGGGGGCCCTGGGGCTGGTCATCAACAGTGCGCTGGTGTGGGGGGAGAGGCGGCTGTTCCCTTGGACGCCGGAACATCGGGGTGGGCGATGAGGGTGTTCGCGCCCCCGCCGCCCCTACCCGTTCCCGTCAACGACTCGGGGGCCAGCCCCCGAACCCCCGCTCCTCAAACGCCGGAGAGGCTGAAAA
>NZ_JBHWZP010000496.1:0-5084 GCF_042728395.1 Streptomyces sp. NPDC060205 | reverse complement strand
GGGTTCGGGGGCAGCGCCCCCGAGTCGTTGACGGGAACGGGTAGGGGCGGCGGGGGCGAGAAAAGCTACAGCCCAGGACCCCGCACCGGGATCGACGTGAACGTAGGCGCCGGTGCCGGGTCCTTGAAGAAGTCGTTGCCCTTGTCGTCGACGACGACGAACGCCGGGAAGTCCTCCACCTCGATCTTCCACACGGCCTCCATCCCCAGCTCCTCGTACTCGACGACCTCGACCTTCTTGATGCAGTCCTGCGCCAGCCGCGCGGCCGGCCCCCCGATGGACCCGAGGTAGAACCCCCCGTGCGCCCCGCACGCGTCCGTCACCTGCTGCGACCGGTTCCCCTTCGCCAGCATCACCTTCGACCCGCCCGCCGCCTGGAACTGCTCCACGTAGGAGTCCATGCGCCCGGCCGTGGTCGGCCCGAACGACCCGGACGCGTACCCCTCGGGGGTCTTCGCGGGCCCCGCGTAGTACACGGGGTGGTCCTTCAGGTACTGCGGCATCTCCTCACCCGCGTCGAGCCGCTCCTTGATCTTCGCGTGCGCGATGTCGCGCGCCACGACGAGCGGCCCGGAGAGCGACAGCCGCGTCTTGACGGGGTACTTCGTCAGCTCGGCGAGGATGTCGTCCATCGGCCGGTTCAGGTCGATGCGCACGACATCACCGGCCTCGTCCAGGTGCGCGTCCGTCGTGTCGGGCAGGAACCGCGCCGGGTCCGTCTCCAGCTGCTCCAGGAAGACGCCCTCCGCGGTGATCTTCGCGACGGCCTGGCGGTCGGCGGAGCAGGAGACGGCGATGGCGACCGGGCAGGACGCGCCGTGCCGGGGCAGGCGCACCACGCGCACGTCGTGGCAGAAGTACTTGCCGCCGAACTGCGCGCCGATCCCGATCTTCTGCGTCAGCTCGAAGACCTTCTCCTCCAGGTCCTTGTCCCGGAAGCCGTGGCCCAGCTCGGAACCCTCGGCCGGAATCTCGTCCAGGTAGTGCGCGGACGCGTATTTCGCGGTCTTCAGGGCGTACTCCGCGCTCGTGCCGCCGACGACGATCGCCAGGTGGTACGGCGGGCAGGCGGCCGTGCCGAGCGAACGGATCTTCTCCTCCAGGAACTTCATCATGGAGGCCTCGTTCAGGACGGCCTTCGTCTCCTGGTAGAGGAACGACTTGTTCGCCGAGCCGCCGCCCTTGGCCATGAAGAGGAACTTGTAGGCGCCGCCGTCGGCCGCGTACAGCTCGATCTGGGCGGGGAGGTTCGAGCCGGTGTTCTTCTCGTCCCACATGGTCAGCGGGGCCATCTGCGAGTACCGCAGGTTCAGGTTCAGGTACGCGTCGTAGATGCCGCGGGACAGGGCCGCCTCGTCGCCGCCCTCCGTGAGCACGTTCTGGCCGCGCTTGCCCATCACGATCGCCGTGCCGGTGTCCTGGCACATGGGGAGCACGCCGGCGGCGGCGATGTTCGCGTTCTTCAGGAGGTCCAGTGCGACGAACTTGTCGTTGCTCGACGCCTCCGGGTCGTCGATGATGCGCCGCAGCTGAGCGAGGTGCGCGGGCCGCAGGTAGTGCTGGATGTCGTGGATCGCCTCGGCCGCGAGCGTGCGCAGCGCCTGGGGCTCCACCTTGAGGAACGTGCGCCCGTCGGCCTCGAAGGTGGACACACCCTCGGAGGTCACCAGCCGGTAGGGGGTGGTGTCCTCTCCCTGGGGGAGCAGATCGGTGTACGCGAACTCAGGCATCTCGCCAAATCCTTCATCGACAGACAGCGGCCGGCCTCCGTTGGCGGCGCCACCAGCGTAGAACCTGCCTCGGACAGCGAGCGTGTGAGGTAAGGCTCAGTAGGTCGTCCACACCCGCTTTCCACACCTTCTAGTCGCGATCTATCGCGTTTGGGTACGCTGCTGCCGTGGACCTTCAGAAGCACACCGAGCCCGACCTTCGGAAGCACACCGACCTCCGCGCGTCCGACGCCGACCGCGACCGGATCGCGGACATGCTGCGCGACGCCCACGCCGAGGGGCGCCTCACCGCGGAGGAGCACGCGGAGCGGGTCGAGGAGGTCTTCCGCGCGAAGACCGTGGGCGACCTGGAACCGCTGGTGCGGGACCTGCCCGCGGCCCACCGCCCCCGCTCCTCGGCCGCGTTCGCGGCGGCCCCCAACCGGCCGGCCCCGGGCGCGATCCCGCCGGTCGCCGACGAGAACGTGGTGGCGGTGTTCAGCGCGGCCGTCCGCAGAGGCCGCTGGCGCGTGGGCCGCCGCACGCACGCGTACGCGATCTTCGGCAGTGTGGAGATAGACCTCAGCGAGGCGATATTCGAGCACCAGCAGGTCGTGATCAAGGCGATATCGGTGTTCGGCAGTGTCGAGGTCCGCGTCCCGGAGAACGTGTCGCTGCGCGGCAGCGGCGGGGGAGTCCTCGGCAGCTTCGAGGTGGACACGCTGGACTCGGGCGAACAGGACGCCCCCGTGGTGTACGTGGACGGGCTGGCCGTCCTCGGAAGCATCGAGGCGAAGCCGAAGCGGGGCAAGCTGATCGAGGACATCCTCGACCGGGTCACCGACAAGGTGAACGCCAAGTTGCGCAAACACCTGGGGCATTGACGGTCGCGAATCCACGACGACCGGAAGCACACGGTCCGGGGCGAGGCCTCGTGCCCGGCCCGGTGGCGGCCGGGATCCTCGGCGCTTGCGAACTGAGTGCATAGGCGCGCGTACAGCGGGTAGGCCTTGCTGCATCGTCTCTCGCTCGCGAAGCCGTCGTCAGGAGTAGACCGTGCTGCATCCGCCGCATCAGTCCCTGCAGGTCGCTGCCGTTCCGCCCCAGCCGGTGCCGGTGCGCGAGAGGGACCAGGACGCCCCCTGGCACACGGAGGCCGTGTGCCGCCGCGACGAGGCCGGGCTGTTCTTCGCACCCTCGAAGGAACCCACCGCGGCCCGGCTGTCCCGCGAGGAGGCGGCGAAGCGGGTCTGCGCGCGCTGTCCGGTGATGATCGAGTGCCGGGAACACGCACTGCTGCAACCCGAGCCGTACGGCGTCTGGGGCGGCCTCACCGCCGCGGAGCGCCGAGTGGTCCTGGCCCGCCGCCGCCGCCGAGACCTGGACCTACAAAAAACAGCCCGAACCCCGGGCCCCATAGCAGCAGCCGGCTGACCCGCCGCAAACACCCCCGCGCCCAAAGGGGCGCGGGGAACGGCGCGACAAGCCACGACGCACCCGCAGACATTCACCGGCCCGACAAGGGGCGCGGGGAACGGCGCGCGCAACCACGACGCACCCGCAGACATCCACCGGCCTGATAAGGGGCGCGGGGAACTGCGCGACAAGCCCCCACGGACCCGCACCCGACCACGGCCCCCGCGACCCCCAAAAACCGGCGGAGCTACTTCGCCCGGTCGAAGTCGATCGCGCTGTACGCCCGCAACTTCGCCAGCCGATGCTCGGAGCTGATCTGCCGAACCGTCCCCGACTTCGACCGCATCACGATCGAATCGGTCGTCGCGGTCTCGGGCCGGTACCGAACCCCCCGCAGCAACTCCCCGTCAGTGATCCCCGTGGCCACGAAGAACACGTTCTCCCCGGACACCAGGTCATCCGTGAGTAGCACCCGGTCCAGGTCATGCCCCGCATCCACCGCCCGCGCCCGCTCCTCGTCGTCCTTGGGCCACAACTTGCCCTGGATGGTGCCACCGAGGCACTTCACCGCACAGGCGGAGATGATCCCCTCGGGCGTACCCCCGATGCCGAGCAGCAGATCGATCCCCGTGCCCTCGCGCAGCGCCAGGATCGAGCCGGCGACATCCCCGTCGGAGATGAGCTTGATGCGCGCGCCGGTCTCCCGGATCTCCTTGATGATGCCGTCGTGCCGCGGCCGGTCGAGGATGACGACGGTGACGTCCTCGGGCGTGACGCGCTTGGCCTTGGCGACCCGCCGGATGTTCACGGACACGGGCGCGTTGATGTCGACGAAGTCGGCGGCCTCGGGCCCGGTGACCAGCTTGTCCATGTAGAAGACCGCGGACGGGTCGAACATCGTGCCGCGGTCGGCGGCGGCCAGCACGGCGATCGCGTTGGTCATGCCCGCCGCGGCGAGGGTCGTCCCGTCGATCGGGTCGACGGCGATGTCGCACGCGGGACCCGTCCCGTCGCCGACGTTCTCCCCGTTGAAGAGCATCGGGGCCTCGTCCTTCTCGCCCTCCCCGATGACGACGACGCCGTTCATCGAGACGGTGGAGACGAGGGTCCGCATGGCCCGCACGGCCGCCCCGTCGGCGCCGTTCTTGTCGCCGCGGCCGACCCAGCGGCCCGCGGCCATCGCGGCGGCCTCGGTGACCCGGACGAGCTCAAGGGCGAGGTTGCGGTCGGGGGCCTCGGAGGGGACCTCTAGTTCGGACGGCAAGTGATGCTCGGTCATCGGAGCGCACCTTTCTGATACGGCGACGGCCGGATGAGGGTTTTCACCGACTCTATCCTCAGTCCGACAAAATGAGCAGGGGGCCCCACGGATGAGCGGGGCAGTGCACCTGCGACGATGGGGGAGTGGCAGGCAGAAAAGGCAAGCAGTCGGTCCGGGACATGGTGTTGTCCCTGGGCCTGATCGGCATCGTCGCGGGCTTCATCTACGTCTTCATCCCCAAGGACGACTCGGAGCCCCCTCTCGAACGGGTCGACTACCGCGTGGAGCTCCTCACGGCACGCCGTGCGGCCACCTATCCGGTGGCGGCGCCCGAGGGTCTGCCCACGGAGTGGAAGGCGACCTCCGTGCGGTTCCGCGGAGCCGACTTCGACGCGTGGCACCTCGGTTTCCACGACCCCGACGGGGAGTACGTGGCGATCGAGCAGTCCACTCAGAAGCCCGTCACGTTCATCGGTGACACCACGCAGGGCGCCGAGGAGACGAACGTCACCCAGCGCATCGGCGAGAAGTCCTGGAAGCGGTACAAGGGCGAGAAGTACGACGCTCTGGTGCTCCGGGAGAAGAACTCCACGACCGTGGTCACCGGCACGGCCTCGTTCGCGAAGCTGACGAAGATGGCGGAGTCCCTCAGGACGTCGTGAGCGCGGACGGACATGCGAGAGGCCCCCGGCGACGCC
>NZ_JBHWZP010000495.1:0-5113 GCF_042728395.1 Streptomyces sp. NPDC060205 | reverse complement strand
GCTGGTGGCTGTACCGCCCCTTCGGCGTGTGGATCCGTCAGAGATCAGCTGCAACCACTGGTCGAACCGCAGCCCTCGCAGATGTAGCAGGAACCGGCCCGCTGCATCTTCGTACCGCAGGAGAAGCACAGGGGGGCGTCCGCCTGGATGCCCAGCTGCATCTCGACCAGTTCGGCACTGGTGTGGGCCTGCTGCGGAGCCGGCTTGACCGCTTCGACCTCGGCCTTGGGGGTGACGACGGCCTTCAGTTCCTGCGCGCGGGGCGCGGACTGCGCCAGCCCCTCGACGTCGACCTCGTCCTCGCCGGCCTCGTACGAGCCCGTCTCCAGGTGCCGCTGCCGCTCGTCGGCCGAGTGGATGCCGAGGGCGGAACGCGTCTCGAAGGGCAGGAAGTCGAGCGCCAGGCGGCGGAAGATGTAGTCGACGATCGACTGCGCCATCCGCACGTCCGGGTCGTCCGTCATACCGGCCGGCTCGAAGCGCATGTTGGTGAACTTGGAGACGTACGTCTCCAGGGGGACGCCGTACTGCAGGCCTACGGAGACGGCGATCGAGAAGGCGTCCATCATGCCCGCGAGGGTGGAGCCCTGCTTCGACATCTTCAGGAAGACCTCGCCGAGACCGTCGTCCGGGTAGGAGTTGGCGGTCATGTAGCCCTCGGCGCCACCGACCGTGAAGGACGTGGTGATGCCGGGACGGCCCTTGGGGAGGCGCTTGCGGACCGGGCGGTACTCGACGACCTTCTCGACCGCGGTACGGATGGTGTCCTCGGCCTTGGCCGTGACAGCGTCCGTGACGGTCTTCTCCTTCTCCTTGGTCTTCGCGGAGAGGGGCTGGCCGACCTTGCAGTTGTCGCGGTAGATCGCGAGCGCCTTGACGCCCATCTTCCACGCCTCGAAGTAGACCTCTTCGACGTCCTCGACGGTCGCCGTCTCCGGCAGGTTGACCGTCTTGGAGAGCGCGCCGGAGATCCACGGCTGGATCGCGGCCATCATGCGGACGTGGCCCATCGCGGAGATGGAACGCTCGCCCATGGCGCAGTCGAAGACCTCGTAGTGCTCGGTCTTCAGGCCCGGGGCGTCGATCACATTGCCGTGGTCGGCGATGTGGGCGACGATCGCCTCGATCTGCTCCTCCTGGTAACCCAGGCGGCGCAGGGCCTGCGGGACGGTGCCGTTGACGATCTGCATCGAGCCGCCGCCGACCAGCTTCTTGAACTTGACCAGGGCGAGGTCGGGCTCAAGGCCGGTGGTGTCGCAGGACATCGCGAGACCGATGGTGCCGGTCGGGGCGATGACCGAGGCCTGCGCGTTGCGGAAGCCGTTCTTCTCGCCGAGACGCAGCACGTCCTGCCAGGACTCCGTGGCGGCGGCCCAGATCGGCGTGTCCAGGTCGTCCACGCGGGGGGCCACGGCGTTGGCGTCGGAGTGCTGCTTCATGACGCGCTGGTGCGGCTGAGCGTTGCGGGCGTAGCCGTCGTACGGGCCGACGACCGCGGCGAGCTCGGCGGACCGCTTGTACGAGGTGCCGGTCATCAGGGAGGTGATGGCGCCGGCGAGCGAGCGACCGCCGTCGGAGTCGTACGCGTGCCCCGTCGCCATCAGCAGGGCGCCGAGGTTGGCGTAACCGATGCCCAGCTGGCGGAAGGCGCGGGTGTTGTCGCCGATCTTCTGGGTCGGGAAGTCCGCGAAGCAGATCGAGATGTCCATCGCCGTGATGACGAGCTCGACGACCTTCGAGAAGCGCTCGACGTCGAAGGACTGGCGGCCCTTGCCGTCGTCCTTCAGGAACTTCATGAGGTTCAGCGAGGCGAGGTTGCAGGACGTGTTGTCCAGGTGCATGTACTCGCTGCACGGGTTCGAGCCGTTGATACGGCCGGACTCCGGGCACGTGTGCCAGCGGTTGATCGTGTCGTCGTACTGGATGCCCGGGTCGGCGCACGCCCAGGCCGCCTCCGCCATCTTGCGGAACAGGTCCTTGGCGTCGACCTCCTCGATGACCTCGCCGGTCATGCGGGAGGTGAGGCCGAACTTCTCGCCGTTCTCGACGGCCTTCATGAACGTGTCGTTCACGCGGACCGAGTTGTTGGCGTTCTGGTACTGGACGGACGTGATGTCGTCGCCGCCCAGGTCCATGTCGAAGCCCGCGTCGCGCAGGGCGCGGATCTTCTCCTCTTCCTTGACCTTGGTCTGGATGAAGTCCTCGATGTCGGGGTGGTCGACGTCGAGGATGACCATCTTGGCGGCGCGGCGCGTGGCGCCGCCCGACTTGATCGTTCCTGCGGAGGCGTCGGCACCGCGCATGAAGGAGACGGGACCCGAGGCGTTGCCGCCCGAGGAGAGCAGTTCCTTGGAGGAGCGGATCCGGGAGAGGTTCAGGCCGGCGCCCGAGCCGCCCTTGAAGATCATGCCCTCTTCCTTGTACCAGTCGAGGATCGACTCCATGGAGTCGTCGACGGCCAGGATGAAGCAGGCGGAGACCTGCTGCGGCTGGGGCGTGCCGACGTTGAACCACACCGGCGAGTTGAAGCTGAAGATCTGGTGCAGGAGGGCGTACGCCAGCTCGTGCTCGAAGATCTCGGCGTCGGCGGGCGACGCGAAGTACTTGTAGTCCTCGCCGGCCTTCCGATACGTCTTCACGATGCGGTCGATGAGCTGCTTGAGGCTCACCTCGCGCTGCGGAGTGCCCACGGCACCCCGGAAGTACTTGCTGGTGACGATGTTGACCGCGTTCAACGACCAGAAGTCGGGGAACTCGACGCCACGCTGCTCGAAGTTGACCGAGCCGTCGCGCCAATTGGTCATGACGACGTCACGGCGCTCCCAGGACACCTCGTCGTACGGGTGCACGCCCGGGGTGGTGTGGATGCGCTCGATACGCAGTCCCTTGGTGGCCTTGGTGCCCTTCGCGCGGGAACCTCGTGCCGGACCGCTCGCCGTCTCTGTCATGCCGCCTCCCTGTATCAGGCTAAAACGCCCTGAAGTGCCTCGTTCTTCCCGGGGCACGGTGTGTGTTCTGGTATTGCGAGCACCGCCTACGCGTCCGCTCGCAACAGGTATGTGGTCGCCGCCGATCGGCAGGGCCGGTGCCGGCCCTTCTCGTCAGTCGGCGGCGGTCGCGGGCACGGGGACTTCGACAGCCTCTCCGGACCCGCGGTCGCTCCCTTGGCACCCCTCGCACACGTCGTCGTCGGCCGCGGCGGGGCCCTGCGTCTCCCTGAGTTCCGTGATGGCGGCCTCGAAGTCCTCCAGCGAGTCGAACGCCCGGTAGACGGACGCGAACCGCAGATAGGCGACGAGGTCGAGCTCCTGCAAGGGGCCGAGTATGGCCAGTCCCACGTCGTGGGTGGTCAGTTCGGCACTCCCGGTGGCCCGCACCGCCTCCTCGACCCGCTGGCCGAGCTGAGCGAGTGCGTCCTCCGTGACGGGCCGCCCCTGGCACGCCTTGCGCACGCCGTTGATGACCTTCGTACGGCTGAACGGCTCGGTGACTCCGGACCGCTTCACCACCATGAGGGAGCACGTCTCCACGGTCGTGAACCGACGGGAGCAGTCGGGACACTGGCGGCGCCTGCGGATCGACGTGCCGTCGTCCGTCGTACGACTGTCGACCACACGGCTGTCGGGGTGCCTGCAGAAGGGGCAGTGCATCGAATCCAACCCTCCTCGCACAGCACGACTCGATAGCCTCGGCAGGCCCTTGAGCCCCTCGAAGCAGCCCCCAGCATAGGCGATGACCTAGGACCTGGAAGACCGGGGGACCACAACTTCTGGGCTGCTGTGGAACTCGGACCACTATATGTAGGGCCTGACCCGAATTTCACGCTCTACGCGCGTGTCGCACCCGTATTGGCATGTGCCGCACGTCCATTCCGGCGGGGAGCGTACGGGGATACGGTGTGCGGCAGCGGTACGGGGGCCGGTTCCCGCTCCACAGGACACCTGATGGCAGACTGACCCCCGCCCCGTTCCGACCCACAAGGCCACGGCATCGGCGGCGAAGAGTACGAGAAAATGCGGCACCGAGCACCTTCGTCCGGCCCGTGCAGCGGTAGCCATACACCCAGACGCGTGATCACGTAAGGCCATTCGCGTTTTTTCACTCGAACGTGTGTTTGGCGCAACCTTTCGAAAGCAACTACCGTTGTCCAGCAGGGAGACGAACGAGAGGGGCCGACGTGACCACCACCGCAGACAGTGCCACCATCACTGCCCAGGACCGCTCCCAGGGCCGATTTGAGCCGGTGCAAGCCATGAATGAAACCGCGAACCAGGAGGGGCCCAAGCCCGCCCGCTCCCTGCCGGGCCGACCTCCAGGCATCCGGGCGGACAGCTCCGGGCTCACCGACCGGCAACGCCGCGTCATCGAGGTCATCAGGGACTCCGTCCAGCGGCGGGGATACCCACCGTCCATGAGGGAGATCGGACAGGCCGTCGGCCTCTCCAGCACCTCCTCCGTGGCCCATCAGCTGATGGCACTGGAGCGCAAGGGCTTCCTGCGCCGCGATCCGCACCGCCCCAGGGCCTACGAGGTCCGTGGATCCGACCAGTCCTCCGCGCAGCCCACCGACACGGCCGGCAAGCCGGCGGCGTCGTACGTTCCGCTCGTCGGCCGGATCGCCGCCGGTGGTCCGATCCTCGCCGAGGAGTCGGTCGAGGACGTCTTCCCGCTGCCCCGGCAGCTGGTCGGTGACGGTGAGCTGTTCGTGCTGAAGGTCGTCGGCGACTCGATGATCGAAGCCGCGATCTGCGACGGCGACTGGGTGACCGTCCGGCGCCAGCCGGTCGCGGAGAACGGCGACATCGTGGCGGCCATGCTGGACGGTGAGGCGACGGTCAAGCGCTTCAAGCGCGAGGACGGCCATGTGTGGCTGCTGCCGCACAACTCCGCCTACCAGCCCATCCCGGGTGACGAGGCGACCATCCTCGGGAAGGTCGTGGCGGTGCTCCGGCGGATCTGACGATCCTCCCCTGACCGGGCCCCGGGACCTCTGCGCCGGTTCCGGGGCCCTGTGCTGTCCCCGTCATCACTCACGGATGTCCCACGGGGCCCTGCGCTGAAGCGCTGCACACGCCACAGGGGCTGTTGCCTCCCGCTCTCACCGGAGCGGGAG
>NZ_JBHWZP010000494.1:0-5120 GCF_042728395.1 Streptomyces sp. NPDC060205 | reverse complement strand
CGTTGATTTTTGGCACGCTGTTGAGTTCTCAAGGAACGGACGCTTCCTTTGTACTCACCCTCTCGGGCTTTCCTCCGGGCGCTTCCCTTCGTGTTTCCAACCTTACCAGATCCTTTTCCCGTTCCGTTTCCGGTCGGAATTTGTTTCCGGTGGCCAGTTGGAAGGCCTTTGCCTATTTGATTGCCTTGCGGCTCTCTTTCGGCGAGTCCGACTTTATCAGAAGTTTTCGACCGGCCTGACCGGCCGCTCAATTTCCGAATTATCGGGAGGTGCTCCACCGAAATTGAATTCCAGGGAGCTGACAGATGCTAACTGCCACCGCCGAGCTTGTCCAGCTCTAGGCAACTGTTCGAATCTACCTCCCCACACGTCCCGTGTCAACGGTTTTTGTGGGGCGAAGAGGAGACTAGCAGCCTGATCGGGGTGCCTGCACATCAGGCCGCGGTCGGCACCGCGGCGCTGCGCTCGGCCTCCTCGACGTCGCCCGTCTCGCCGGCCCGCACCGCACGGCCGCCCAGGACGTAGACGTAGACGAGGAACAGCACTTCGGCGGCTATGCCTATGCCTATGCGGGCCCAGGTCGGGAGGCCGGAGGGGGTCACGAAGCCCTCGATGGCGCCGGAGACGAAGAGGACCAGGGCGAGGCCTATCGCCATGCCCAGGGCGGCACGCCCCTCCTCGGCGAGTGCCGCGCGACGAGTGCGCGGGCCCGGGTCGATGACGGTCCAGCCGAGGCGCAGTCCCGTACCGGCCGCCACGAAGACGGCGGTCAGCTCCAGGAGGCCGTGCGGGAGTATCAGGCCGAGGAAGGTGTCGAGGCGGCCCGCCGAGGACATCAGGCCGATGCCGACCCCCACGTTGAGCATGTTCTGGAAGAGGATCCAGATGACCGGCAGGCACAGGAAGGCGCCGAGTACCAGGCACATCGCGGCTGCTTGGGCGTTGTTCGTCCACACCTGGGCCGCGAAGGAGGCCGCGGGGTGGCTGGAGTAGTACGTCTCGTACTGGCCGCCGGGGCGGGTGAGCTCCCGTAGTTCGGCGGGGGCCGCGATCGAGGACTGGACCTCGGGGTGCGTGCCGATCCACCACCCCAGGAGGACGGCGAGCGCGGTGGACAGGAGCGCGGTCGGGACCCACCAGTGGCGTGCCCGGTACACCGCCGCGGGGAAGCCCTGGGTGATGAAGCGGGTGACGTCTCGCCAGGAGGCACGGCGGGTGCCGGTCACGGCACTGCGCGCGCGGGCGACCAGTTGACTGAGCCGGCCGGTGAGCTGAGGGTCCGGGGCGCTGGACTGGATCAGGGAGAGGTGGGTCGCCGTGCGCTGGTAGAGGGCGACCAGTTCGTCGGCCTCGCTTCCGGTGAGGCGGCGCCGGCGTCGGAGGAGTGCGTCGAGCCGGTCCCACTCCGCCCGGTGGGCGGACACGAAGACATCGAGGTCCATCGGGTCGGTTGCTCCTCGGCTGCTCGTCCTGCGCTCGTCGTGTGGTCAGCTTGTCGCACTGCGGCGCGATGTGCCTCAGCTTGGCAGACTGGCTGTTCTCAGGGCAGTTCGGGGAAGGACGGCGGGCGTGAGTGAGCTTGTGACGGGCGAGGCGGTGGCACTGGAGCTGCGCCCCGCGAAGCTGCCGAGCCGGGTACTGGCCGTGGTGCTCGACCTGGTGGTGGCGGTGACCGCCTATGTGGTCGTGGTGATCGCCCTGGCCGTGGCCACGGCCTCGCTCGACGAGGCCGCGCAGATGGCCGTGGCGATCGCCGCGTTCCTTCTGCTGCTGGTGGGCGGACCGATCGCCGTGGAAACGCTCAGTCATGGGCGCTCGCTCGGGAAGCTGGCGTGCGGGCTGCGCGTGGTGCGGGACGACGGCGGGCCCATCCGCTTCCGGCACGCGCTGGTGCGTGGGGCGGTCGGTGTGGTCGAGATCCTGATGACGTTCGGCGTCGTGGCATGCATCGCGTCGCTCGTGTCGGCGCGGGGGCGGCGGCTCGGTGACGTGTTCGCCGGGACCCTCGTCGTCCGGGAACGGATCCCCGCGGGGCGTACGTCCTTCGTCCCTCCGCCCCCGCCCTGGCTGTCGGGGCGGTTCTCCGCACTCGATCTGTCCGCGGTTCCGGACGGGCTGTGGCTGGCGGTCCGGCAGTACCTGACGCGGATGCAGCAGCTGGACCCGCAGGTCGGGTGGGCGATGGCGGAGCGCCTCGCGAACGATGTCGCCGAGCGCACCGGCACTCCGGTACCGCCCGGCGTTGCGCCGGCGGCGTTCCTGGCGGCCGTGGTGCAGGAGCGCCAGGCGCGGGAGGCACGGCGGGCGTTCGGTGGCGGCGCCGGTGGTGGTGGGGCTGCCGGGGGCGGCTTCGTCGGCGGCCCGGCCGGTCCCGGGCCCGGTGTACCGAGTTGGGGCGCGCCGAACATGCCGTACGGACCGCCGCAGGGGATGCCGTACGGCCCCTCACACGGCCCGGGGTACGGCACGAGCCCGGGGCAACCCCAGCCGCCGGTCGAGGAACGACCCTCCACCGGATTCGCCCCGCCCGCCTGAGTGGCGGGCTCGCCCCGCACCCGTGTCAGGCGAAGACCGACGGCGGTGATTCGAGGTCTTCGAGCTCGATGCCGGGGGCCGAGAGCACCACGTCGCCGGACAGGTGCACGGTGTGCTGTTCACCGGTGTCCAGGGCTGTGACCTGGTATTCCTCCACGGTCAGGGGGCCGTTGTCAGTGGCGTGTGCTTCTCTCGTGATCAGGGCCCAGGACTGGTCGAGGGTGCGCGGGGCGAGGACCGGGTCCGTGAAGGCGACGAGGCGTACACGCGTGGCGGAGGCATCGGGGGTGAGGCGCAGCAGACGTGCGGTGGCGACGAGGAAGGCGGGGGACGAACCGGTGAAGGCGTGGGCGCGGACATTGCCTTCGGTGGCGTGCTCTCCCGTGGGGTCGGTGCGGACCCAGGTGACCCCGTCGAGGGCGGCGGCGCGGACCTGCCAGCCCGACGCGTGGAGTTCGAGGCGGATGGGACGGCCGCGGTCGTCGAGGGCGAGGTCGACGGAACCGGCGGGGACGCCGTGCCGGACCGCTCCCTCGGGTCCGGTGCCGGAAGGGGTGGCCGGTCCGGAAGGGGTGGTCAGTTGGGAGACGTAGCGCCAGCCGGAGGGGCCGGGCGCGCAGTGGAACCGTTCTTCGGCGAGAGGGGTGTGGTCGTGCGGGTCATGGAGCGAATATCGGCCGCGGGGCATGGTGGCTCGGGTCCTCGTAGGGGGCAGGCCCCCGCCGGTGAGGGCGAGGGCCTGCTGGCAACCGTTGGTGAGCGCCGGGCTCAGTAGCGGTAGTGGTCCGACTTGTACGGGCCGTCGACCTCGACACCGATGTACGAGGCCTGCTCGGGGCGCAGCGTCGTGAGCTTCACGCCGAGCGCGTCCAGGTGGAGGCGGGCGACCTTCTCGTCGAGGTGCTTGGGCAGCACGTAGACGTCGGTCGGGTACTCCTCGGGCTTGGTGAACAGCTCGATCTGGGCCAGCGTCTGGTCCGCGAACGAGTTGGACATCACGAACGACGGGTGGCCGGTCGCGTTGCCCAGGTTCAGCAGGCGGCCCTCGGAGAGGACGATGAGCACCTTGCCGTCGGGGAACTTCCAGGTGTGGACCTGGGGCTTGACCTCGTCCTTGACGATGCCCGGGATCTGCGCGAGGCCGGCCATGTCGATCTCGTTGTCGAAGTGGCCGATGTTGCCGACGATCGCCTGGTGCTTCATCTTGGCCATGTCCGCGGCCATGATGATGTCCTTGTTGCCGGTCGTGGTGACGAAGATGTCCGCCTTGTCGACGACCTCGTCGAGGGTCGTGACCTGGTAGCCGTCCATCGCCGCCTGCAGTGCGCAGATCGGGTCGATCTCGGTGATGATCACGCGGGCGCCCTGGCCGCGCAGGGACTCCGCGCAGCCCTTGCCCACGTCGCCGTAACCGCAGACGACGGCGGTCTTGCCGCCGATGAGGACGTCGGTGGCGCGGTTGATGCCGTCGATCAGGGAGTGGCGGCAGCCGTACTTGTTGTCGAACTTCGACTTGGTGACGGCGTCGTTCACGTTGATCGCCGGGAACAGGAGGGTGCCGTCGCGGTGCATCTCGTAGAGACGGTGGACGCCGGTCGTGGTCTCCTCGGTCACGCCGCGGATCTCCGAGGCGAGCTGGGTCCACTTCTGCGAGCCGCCGGAGATCGTGCGGTTGAGGAGCTCCAGGATGACGCGGTGCTCGTCGTTCTCGGCGGTGTCGACGGACGGGACCTTGCCGTCCTTCTCGTACTGGACGCCGTTGTGGACGAGGAGGGTGGCGTCACCGCCGTCGTCCAGGATCATGTTCGGGCCGCCGGTGGGGGTGTTCGGCCAGGTCAGCGCCTGCTCCGTGCACCACCAGTACTCCTCCAGGGTCTCGCCCTTCCAGGCGAAGACCGGGATGCCCTGGGGGTTGTCGGGCGTGCCGTTCGGGCCGACCGCGATGGCGGCCGCCGCGTGGTCCTGGGTGGAGAAGATGTTGCAGGAGGCCCAGCGGACCTCGGCGCCGAGGGCGGCCAGGGTCTCGATGAGTACGGCGGTCTGCACGGTCATGTGCAGGGAGCCGGTGACGCGGGCGCCGGCGAGGGGCTGCGCCTCGGCGTACTCCTTGCGGATCGACATCAGGCCGGGCATCTCGTGCTCGGCGAGGGTGATCTCCTTGCGACCGAAGTCGGCCAGGGAAAGGTCGGCGACCTTGAAGTCCTGTCGGTTGTCGACAGTGGTCATACGAGCTGCTCCTCGGGTTGGGGCGAGGTCGGTTTCGGCTGGTCTGCGCGGCGGCGGGCACGGTGAGCGCCCCACGGGGCACACGAATGCCCGGTGCCTTGCGCAGCGCAGTCCGTCGGAGGCCCTCTCTCCCTCGGCCGGCCCGTGAGGCCGCCCGACCGCCATCAGCAGCGACGTCTGGCTCGGTTACGAATCTACACCGATCGGCGCAGTGGGCCCCAGTCCGCCTGCGAACAGATCAAGCGGATTTCGAGCGTCCGGCGTTCGCCGCGATCCCGGTGCCGCGGCGATCCCGTGGGCCAGGACCGCTCCTGCCGAGCGTTTCGCGCGAGCCGTGCCCATGGTCGTAGCCACAGCCG
>NZ_JBHWZP010000493.1:0-5133 GCF_042728395.1 Streptomyces sp. NPDC060205 | reverse complement strand
TCGGTCTTGCGTTTCCGACTCTATCAGACCGTTTCCGGTTCCGATTTCCTCGGTGCTTTCCAGGTTTTCGCTTTCGCGTTTCCCTTTCCGGCGATCCCGACTTTATCAGAAGTTCTGAGTCGGAATTCCCGCCCCTCGCGGGGAGGTCCGGACACCAAGTTGTGTCGGGTTCCCGTTCAGGCGGAGCCGTAAACGTACTGGAGCGGAGCGCCCCGATGCAAATCGAGGTGCCCCGCTCCGGGTGTACGTGCTACGAGGTGGCTCAGACCTCGACGACGACCGGCAGGATCATCGGCCGGCGGCGGTAGGTGTCCGAGACCCACTTGCCCAGCGTGCGGCGGATGAGCTGCTGCATCTGGTGGGCCTCGACGACGCCGTCCTGGGCCGACCGCTCCAGGACCTCGACGACCTTCGGGAGGACGGCGCTGAAGGCGGAGTCCTCGATGCCCGAGCCGCGGGCCTGGATGTGCGGCCCTCCGGTGATCTTGCCCGTGCTGGTGTCCAGCACCACGAAGACCGAGATGATCCCCTCGTCACCGAGGATCTTGCGGTCCTTCAGCGTGGGCTCGCCGACATCGCCGACCGAGAGGCCGTCGACGTACACGTAACCCGCCTGGACCTTGCCGGAGATTCTGGCCTTGCCCTCGATGAGGTCGACGACCACGCCGTCCTCGGCGATCACGATGCGGTCGTGCGGGACGCCGGTGAGGGCGCCCAGCTCGGCGTTGGCGCGCAGGTGGCGCCATTCGCCGTGCACCGGCATGAGGTTGCGTGGCTTGCAGATGTTGTAGAAGTACAGGAGCTCGCCGGCGGAGGCGTGGCCGGAGACGTGCACCTTGGCGTTGCCCTTGTGGACGACGTTGGCGCCCCAGCGGGTCAGGCCGTTGATGACGCGGTAGACCGCGTTCTCGTTGCCCGGGATGAGGGACGACGCCAGGATCACGGTGTCGCCCTGGACGATCCGGATCTGGTGGTCCCTGTTGGCCATCCGCGACAGGGCCGCCATCGGCTCGCCCTGGGAGCCGGTGCAGACGAGGACGATCTCGTGTTCCGGGAGGTCGTCCAGTGTCTTGACGTCCACCACGAGGCCCGGCGGGACCTTCAGATAGCCGAGGTCGCGCGCGATGCCCATGTTGCGGACCATCGAGCGGCCGACGAAGGCGACCCGGCGGCCGTACTCGTGGGCGGCGTCGAGGATCTGCTGGATGCGGTGCACATGGCTGGCGAAGCTGGCCACGATGATGCGCTTGCTGGCGCCCGCGAAGACCTGCCGCAGCACGTTCGAGATGTCGCGCTCGGGCGGGACGAAGCCCGGGACCTCGGCGTTCGTGGAGTCCGAGAGGAGGAGGTCGATGCCTTCCTCGCTCAGCCTCGCGAAGGCGTGCAGGTCCGTGAGGCGGCCGTCCAGCGGAAGCTGGTCCATCTTGAAGTCGCCGGTGTGGACGACCATGCCCGCGGGGGTGCGGATGGCGACCGCGAGGGCGTCCGGGATGGAGTGGTTGACCGCCACGAACTCGCACTCGAAGGGGCCGATGCGCTCCGTGTGGCCTTCGGCGACCTCAAGCGTGTACGGGCGGATGCGGTGCTCCTGGAGCTTCGCCTCGATGAGGGCGAGGGTCAGCTTGGAGCCGATGAGCGGGATGTCCGGCTTCTCGCGGAGGAGAAAGGGGACGCCGCCGATGTGGTCCTCGTGGCCGTGCGTGAGGACGATGCCCTCGATGTCGTCGAGGCGATCCCGGATCGAACTGAAGTCCGGAAGGATCAGGTCGATCCCGGGCTGCTCCTCCTCGGGGAAGAGCACGCCGCAGTCGACGATCAGAAGGCGGCCGTCGTACTCGAAGACCGTCATGTTTCGGCCGATTTCACCGAGGCCACCGAGCGGGGTGACGCGGAGGCCCCCTTGGGGAAGCTTCGGCGGCAGACGGAGTTCCGGATGCGGATGACTCAAAAGACTCTCCTCACCACACGCGCCACGTACCTGGCAGGGCACGTGGCGCGCATGACGTTCGTGCAGTAGCAGTTGTCTGGTGGAGCAGGCGCTGGGCCTGCTTGGTCGTACGTATTCAGTTGTGAAGTCTGTGGTTAGAGCTGTACCCCGCCGGCGGCAAGATCGATCTTGAGTTGCGCGGTCTCCTCGGGCGACAGGCCGACCATGGGCAGGCGCAGCGGTCCGGCGGGCAGGCCCTGCAGGGTGAGTGCGGCCTTGCTGGTCATGACGCCCTGGGTCCGGAACATCCCGGTGAAGACGGGGAGCAGCTTCTGGTGGATCTCGGTCGCCTTCTGCACGTCGCCGCTCGTGTAGGCGTCGATCATGGCCCGCAGTTCGGGGGTGACCATGTGGCCGACCACGGAGACGAAGCCGACCGCGCCCACGGAGAGCAGCGGCAGGTTCAGCATGTCGTCGCCCGAGTACCAGGCGAGGTCGCAGCTGGCGATGGCCCAGCTGGCGCGGCCGAGATCACCCTTGGCGTCCTTGTTGGCGACGATACGCGGGTGCTCGGCGAGGCGCACCAGGGTCTCGGTGTTGATCGGGACACCACTGCGGCCGGGGATGTCGTAGAGCATGACCGGCAGGCCGGTGGCGTCGGCGATCGCGGTGAAGTTCTGGTACAGGCCCTCTTGTGGGGGCTTGTTGTAGTACGGCGTCACGGTGAGCAGGCCGTGCGCGCCCGCCTTCTCGGCGTCGCGGGCCAGCTCGATGCTGTGGCGGGTGTCGTTCGTGCCGACGCCCGCGACGACGTGGGCGCGGTCGCCGACGGCCTCCAGTACGGCTCGTACGAGATCCGCTTTCTCCGCGTTGCTGGTGGTCGGGGACTCGCCCGTGGTGCCGTTGACGATCAGGCCGTCGTTGCCTGCGTCCACCAGGTGGGTGGCGAGCCGCTGCGCGCCGTCGAGATCGAGTGCGCCGTCCGCCGCGAAGGGCGTGACCATGGCAGTGAGGACCCGCCCGAAGGGGGTCTGCGGAGTGGAGGTCGGAGCCATGGGTAACACGCTACTCGCTGCTCACCGTGCGGTCTGCCCTCGGGGGATGCGACAAGTCAGGACAAAGATGGAACCCGGCACTGCCTGCTCGGGGGTTCAAGCAGTGCCGGGTCCGTTTGATCAGGCTAGATGAACTTCTCGAAATGCCGCAATACGGACACTTCGCCTGGCCGACCCGTACAGATGTGCCCGGTGGCGTGTCCGACGGGGCGATCGGGGTGCGTTACGGGGCCACGCGCCCGTTCGCGTTGAAGGCCGCGTACGTGAGGGGCATGAGCCGCGCCCACTCCTCCTCCATCTTCTCGCCGACCATCTCGATCTCCCGCTGCGGGAAGGACGGGACCCTGGCCAGCTCGTGCTGGGTGCGCAGGCCGAGGAAGTGCATCAGCGAGCGGGCGTTGCACGTCGCGTACATCGAGGAGAACAGGCCCACCGGGAGGACGGCACGGGCGACCTCGCGGGCCACGCCGGCGGCGAGCATCTCCTGGTACGCCTCGTACGCCTGGCGGTACGAGTCCTCCATGACGCGGCCCGTGAGCTCCTGCTGGGCCTCGGTGCCCTCCACGAAGACGTACTTGCCGGGGCGGCCCTCCTGGACCAGCTTGCGGGACGCGCCCGGGACGTAGAAGACCGGCTCCAGCTCCCTGTAGCGGCCCGACTCCTCGTTGTACGACCAGCCCACGCGGTGCCGCATGAACTCGCGGAAGACGAAGATCGGGGCGCTGATGAGGAACGTCATCGAGTTGTGCTCGAAGGGGCTGCCGTGCCGGTCCCGCATCAGGTAGTTGATCAGGCCCTTCGAACGCTCCGGGTCCTTCTGGAGCTCACCCAGGGACTGCTCCCCGAGAGTCGAGACGCGGGCGGCGAACAGCACGTCGGAGTCGGAAGCGGTGTGCTTGACCAGCTCGACGGTGACATCGCTGCGGAAGCTGGGCTTGAGGTCGTCGGCGGGGGTGTCGGTCACGGCGTGGAGGGTCCTTCCCAGTACTGGCTCGGGCGGCGCCCACTCTACGGCCAGGCACTGACAACGGGACGTTCGGTGCCGTGCCGCGACATAGGTCGGCGAACTTCTGCGAATCCGGTGAAAGATGGCACCTTTTGGGGCACTCGCCCGTCTGTATGGATGACAACGATTCGTTCGAGTCCCCGGAGAACGAGCCCCGGAGGATTCGAGTCCGCAGAGGAGAAGCGCACCCCATGTTCCGTCGGCGCGAGCCAGTACCGTTCGCCTTCATCGCCGAAGCCGACCAGTTCCGCAGCAATGTCACTCCCCCGCCCCGCCGGCGTGCCTCCGCCTCGGAGCTGGTCGGCCGATGGCTCATAGGCCTGACCGTGGTCGCGGGCCTCGCGGGCTCCCTGCTCATCGGGCTGCCCGCCCTCTCCGCCGACGTCTCCCCCGCGGACACGCAGCAGTCCGACGCGTCCTCGCGCCGCTGACCCGTCCCACGGGCCCCGTGGCCGGTCAGCACCCTCATGGACCCCCGCGGGTGGTGGGCGGAGATCGGGCTGGGTAGCCTCACCGGGCATAGTCCATGCGTGGATTGAGTGAGGATCAGTCGTGCCCCTGCCCTTTCTGACCGCCGATCGCGCTTTCGACGAGGCCGGCGAGGACCTCGCGCTGCCGTTCGACGACCGCGACCAGTGGCGGCGTCCCTACCGGCCCGGCCCGTGGCGGGTCGGCGCGGCCGCGCTTCTGCTGCTGCTCGCCTCGTACGTGCTGTTCGCGGCGGTCATCATCGCCGTGGCGGGCAACGGATCCGGGGGCGCGGTCTGCCTGTGCCTCGCCGTGCTGGTCATCGCGGGCGCCCTGCGTCTGCTGCGGATGGGCGCGTGGGTGAGCGCCGCCGGACTGCGCCGGGTGCGTTTCCTGCAGACCACCACGACACCGTGGGCACATGTCATGGTCGTGCGGACCGTGCAGCAGCCGGTGCGCTGGCTCGGGCTCCCGCGGACCGTACAGGGTCAGGCGCTCGTGCTGGTCCGTGGCGGCCACTCCGGCAATGAGACGACCCCTCTGCTGACCACGCACAACGCGGACTTCCTGGGGCGCCCCGAGGCCTTCGACCGGGCCGCGGACAGCGTCGAGGTCTGGGCGGACGAGTACCGGCCGCACGCATAGGCGGTGTGATGGCGAAGGGGCCGGTCCGCTGA
>NZ_JBHWZP010000492.1:0-5189 GCF_042728395.1 Streptomyces sp. NPDC060205 | reverse complement strand
CCTAGGTACCTAGGGGCGCGGGGAACTGCGCGGGTGACCCCCACCGGGCTGCAGCCGACGTCGAGAGGGGTGTGCCCCTGTAAGGGGCGCGGGGAACTGCGCAATTCGTCAGCTCGGCCCCCGCCGGACCGCGGCCGAGTGAACCGCCAGAACCAGCCGCTGGTTCTCCGGCGCCGCACCGCCCGGGAACGCGATCCGCCGCCGCGTATACCCGTACGCCAACCCACTGCGCGGATCAGCGAACCCCTGCGACCCCCCGGCCCCACTGTGTCCGAACGCCCCCGCCCCCAGGAACGGATGCCACATGTCGGCCGTGGCCTGAAACCCCAGCCCGTACGACTTGTGCGCCCGCGCCACCAGGTCGTACCCCACGGAGTGGATCTGCCCCACCTCCGCGACCGTGTCCGGTTTGAGCAGCGCCGCGCGCCCGTTCACCTCGCCGACCGCCGCCGCGTACATCCCGGCGAGCCCGCGCGCGGAGGCGACCCCGCCCGCCGACGCCTGCCCGAGGGCCCGTACCGCGCGGGAGTTGGGAAAGTCCACCAGCGGCACGGCCCCCGGCACATGTTCGTTGAACGCGATCGAGGCCAGCGTGTGCGGCCCCCGGGGCGTCGCGTCCAGCAGCGCCTGCTCCGGCGGGGTCGGCGCCATCGGCCGCACCGACAGGTACCGGTGTTCCTCCGACTCGGGCAGCCCCAAGTGGAAGCCGAGCCCGTACGGCGCCCGGACCCGCTCCTCGTACACCTCCTGGAGCGTACGGCCCGTGGCGCGCCGGACTACCTCGCCCGTGAGCGCGCCGATCACCAGCGCGTGGTAGCCGAAGGCCGTGCCGGGCCGCCAGAACGGCTTCTGGCCGGCGAGCCGTTCGGCGATCACGCGGTCGTCGGCCAGTTCGTCGAGGGTGAAGCCCGCGTCCGTCCCGACCAGCCCGGCCCGGTGTGCCAGCAGCTCCCGCAGGGTCAGCGCCGACTTGCCCTCCGCCGCGAACTCCGGCCAGTAGTGGGCCACTTCGCGATCCAGTTCCAGCGTGCCGTCCTGCACGAGCAGGGCGACTACGAGGTGGGCCGCCCCCTTCGAGGAGGAGAAGACACCGAACAGCGAGTCGCCGTCGGTGTCCGCGCCGGTCCACAGATCGACGACCCGCCGCCCCCGTACGTACGCGCTCAACTGGCCCGCGTAGTCGGGACGTTCGGCGGCGACGACGGACGCGAACTCCTCGCGTACCGCCTCGAAGCCTTCGGCGACGGTGCCGTGGATCTCCTGTGCCATCCGTGCTCTCCTCGTATCTCCGTGGGCCGGACCCGGGATCCCGGATCCCGGGCCCGTGGATCCCTGTTCTCAGGACACGGTCAGCAACGCCCGTGCCACCTGCGCGAATTCTCCCTTCGGATGATCGCGGAAGAGCGGCTCCGTGCCGAACAGCACGGCATGCGGTCCGCTCACCACCGAAGGCCGTCCCGCGGCCTGCGCGGGCCCGCCGCTGCCGTCGTCCAGCGCACGCCAGTGTCCCGAGACGAGCGGATTCCCGCCGGGCCGGCCCGCGTACGACTGTTCCACGCGCACCCCGGCGCCCAGGCCCGTGAACCACACCGGCGCGTAGACGAAACTGTGGCCGGGGGCGCCCGCGGTCACGCCGGCACCGGGCGAATTGACCACCCCCACAACGCCGTTGGCGTCCGGGTTGCCCGCCACCGCGTCGACCGGGAGAAGACCGGCGGAGGTGTTGAGAGCCGCTCCGGTGGTCCCGCGGCCCACCAGCCCCTTCCGGCCCAGGAAGGTGTTCAGCGCGGTGCGCGCGGCCGGGGTGAGGTCCGCGGGGTCCAGCCCCGAGGACGCGAACAGGACGTCCGCCCGTGACCAGTC
Source organism: Streptomyces sp. NPDC060205 (assembly GCF_042728395.1). Classification (NCBI taxonomy): domain Bacteria; kingdom Bacillati; phylum Actinomycetota; class Actinomycetes; order Kitasatosporales; family Streptomycetaceae; genus Streptomyces; species Streptomyces sp. NPDC060205. The sequence goes on along the minus strand of NZ_JBHWZP010000492.1, from coordinate 3,326 downwards.
GAAGCCCGCGTTCAGGACCGCCGTGGACACCGGGAGCACGTCGAAGTCCATCTCCCGCAGCACGAACAGCTCGCCCGGCGTGACCGCGGCGGCCACCCTGACCCGCCGCAGCGGGGCGCCACCGCTCTCCTTCGTCGCGTCGAAGGCCACGTCGTACCTCCGCGCGGCGGCCACGGCCTTCCCGCGGGCCGACGCGGGCACGATCGCACTGCCGTCGGCCGCCCGGCGCACCTGAACGCCTTCCGCGAGCAGCGAGTTGAGCGCCGCGATCTCCCGTGCGTCGTCGAGGCGCAGCCGCAGCCGGGGCTGGGTGGTGCCACCGGGCGCCACGTACCCGACCTCCGCGGCGGCGTGCACCGCCCGGTCCGGCACGTCGAGCTTCGAGGTGCGTACGGTGTCGACGGTCGCGCCCCACAGCCGGCCGAGGCTCCAGCCGGAGATGTCGTACATCACCGACACCTTGTCACTGATGTCCCGCCCGTCCGCCAGCATCACATTGGCCATACCGCGTTTGGGCTGCCGCAGATCGACGACGTACGAGCCCTTCGCGTACGTCTTCCCGCCGAGCCTGAAGTCCTTTGTGGCTGAGCGGACTTGGACGTCGTTGGCGAGCAGGTGGTCGACGAGCCGGGCCGCGGCCGGCGCCGAGCGCTGGGCGTCCGCGCCCGCCGGAATCACGTACGCGCGGGGGAAGTCGGTGGTGTACACGTCCTCGGGGCCGATGCCCGGGACGCCCGGCACCGTCTCCGGCGACACCGGGACCTGTGCCGCGCCCGTCACGCTGCGGCGGAAGACCTCGATCTGGTCGGCGACGAGTGAACCGCGGTGCGTGCGCGCGTAGTCGAGGCTCGCGCGCATCGCCGCGCCCGCGATGGCCACGTTGATCGACGCGCGGCGGCGCAGCTCGGTGACGGGCAGGTCGTCGTACTCCTCGTTGTTCACGGCCATCGGGAACTCGACCGTGTGCGCGGCGACCGTGCCGTGGAAGGGCATGTACTGCGGGGTGAAGATCGGCGGCCAGTCGTCCCAGCCCTCCTCCTGGTCGCGGAAGGGGATCTGGGCCGGTTCCACCCCGTCCTTTTCCGGTGTGTAGCCGAGGCCGTTGACGGCGGCCTCCATGCCGAGGGCGTTGGCGTAGGTGTTCTTCAGGAACAGGTCGTACTCGTAGTTCTCGCCGTGCGGGGGAGTCGTCGGCTCGATGAGGGTGCCGTTGACGTAGCCGTGCAGGTCGACCATGAGCGCGGGCTGCTTGTCGATCGCGATCTGCCGCATCGCCCGTACCTCGGGCTGCGAGGCGGTCACGAAGTCCCGGTTCAGATCGAAGCCGTTGGCGTTCGCGCGCGTGCCGGCGATACGGCCGTCCGGGTTCGCGGTGATGTTGAAGTACACGCGGTGGTGGGCGAGGAGGTCGGCGGTGGACGCGTCCTCGGCCATGGCGAGCTTCTCGATCAGCTTGAGGGAGGCGTCCGTGCCCTCCCACTCGTTGCCGTGGATGTTGTTGTTGAAGAAGACCGGCGTCTTGTAGTCCCGCTTGACCGCGGGGTCCTTGGCGGCGGCGACGGGCGCGTTCTCGATCAGGTCGCGCAGCCGCTCCTGGGCACGCGCCTGCCGAGCGGACTCCGGCGCGGTGACCGTGACCAGAAACAGCCGGTGCCCGCCGGCCGAACGGCCCGCGACCTCCACACTCACCCGGTCACCGAGACGCTGCAGCGCGTTCAGCCTCGGCGCGAGGGAGTGGTACGGGGTCAGGCCCAGCTTGATGGACTTGTCGGCCGGATTCCGAGGGTCCGGGGCGAGTACCTGCTCGCGCGGATAGCCGCGTACGGCCCCGGCGTCGGGGGTGAGTTCGGTGACCGGGGCGGACAGGGCGCGGTCGGTGGCGCTCCCGGGCGCCCTGGCGGCGCGGGCGGCGTCGGAGGGGCCGGACCCCTCACGGACCGGCGCCCCCGGCCGGGGCGTCGGGTCGGCGACGGCGCCGTTCGGGGTGAGCAGGAGCGTGGCCGCCGCGGTGGCGGTGGCCGTGGCGATCAGGACGGGTCTCGGCAGGCGCACAAGTACCTCCACGGAGAGGGCCTGACAGGGGTCACTTCGGTACGGAGGTCTACCTGTTCGCCCCTCCCGCAACAAGGGGGCGTCGGCGTCACCGATAGGGGCGGACGCCGTGCCCCGGGCCGGGCGGAGGGGCATCCTGGGAGGGGACTTGGACGAACCGAGTGGACCCGGCAGGCACCCGGCAGCACGCGTGCGTGAGGCGAGGAGAGCCCATGGCAACGATCCCGTCGCTCCCCAGCAGGGACGACGTCGCGCGTATCGCGCGCAGCACCACCGACATCACCGGACAGCTCCTGGACACCGCGGGCAACCTCACCCGTATCGCCGTCAACACCTTCGACCCCAGGGACGGTTCGGGGGCCGAGGTGCTGCGGGTGCTGCGCGAGACGACCGCCGAACTGGCCGAGGCGAGCGCGTCGCCGCAGGCGCAGGAGGCGTTCTACCGGATGGTGGACACACTGACCCGGCTGGGGACGAGCGGGGCGCCGCTCGCCGTCCACCCGGTCAGCGAACCGGCCCGGGCGCTGCTCACCGCGCTCGGAGAGAGCCTGCTGCCGCTCCTCGACGCGGTCGAGCCCGCGGTGGAGGAGGCGGCGGAGGCGCTCGGCGAACTGGTGGACGCCTCCACGCCGCTGCTGCCCGCGGCGGCGGGGGTGGCGGCCGGCACGCTGCTGGTGCTCGCGCCGGTGATCCGGGCCGCGGCGGAGGTGTTGCGGGACTCCTCGCCCGAACTGCGGCGCATCGCCGACGCGTTGACGTCCGCGGTGGCTCCGCTGCTGCCCGTGCAGGTGGCGCTCGCGGAACGGGCCGCGGGGGCGGGGGCCGGCGTCGTGCGGGCCGTGGTGCCGCCGCTGGCCGACCTCACGGAGGTGGCCGCGGCCGGCTTCCGGGCGGGGCGGCCGTTGCTGGTCGCGGGGGAGGAGATGGTGGTCTCCGGGCTCGAACAGCTCCAGCCGCTGCTGTTCGCTACCGCGGGGTGGGCGGGGAGGGTGGCTCGGGCGGCTTCGGTGCGGGTGTCCGCGGCGGTTTCGCCTGCGGCGGGCTCGGCGGTGGTGGTGACGGGTCACCCGGCGTGACCCGCACCCCGCGCACGGGCCTGCGGCCGGCTCGCAGGGTGGGGCCCGGCGGGGGCCGGCCGCGCCGTTCCCCGCGCCCCTGAAGTCGACGTTCGTCTGCGGGCCGGTGGGGGCCGTTCGCGCAGTTCCCCGCGCCCCTAAAAGACTGCGCAGTTCCCCGCGCCCCTGAACGTGCGGGTCCGGTGGGGGTTGCTCGCG
>NZ_JBHWZP010000491.1:0-5192 GCF_042728395.1 Streptomyces sp. NPDC060205 | reverse complement strand
GGCCTGCGGTGCGGGGTGCGCCTGTCCGGCGGGCGCGTCGACGACGGTCTCCGACGAGTTGCCCGCGGAGACGGGGTGCGTCTCGGGGCGTACGCCGCCGGTCTGCGCGTCGGCGGTCGCCGCGGAGGTGGCTTCGGTCGCCGCGGTCTGCGTTGCCGCGGCTTCGGTCGCCGCGGTGTGCGCCGCGGCGGCTTCCGCAGCCGCGGTCCGCGCTGCTGCCGCGGTCTGTGCTGACGCGGCTTCCGTCGCCGCGGTGCGCGTCGCCGTGACGTCCGAGGACGAGATCCGCGTCGCGATGCGCGGATCCTCGGTGGGCGCGTCGAGGGTGACGTCCGAGGTGACGTCCGCCGGGGAGGACTGCGCGGCGGGGCCCGCCTGGCCGGTCTGCGTGGCACCGGTCTGCGCGGCACCGGCCCGGGCGGCGGCGACGGTCGTCGTGGGCGTGGATTCCGTCGCCGTGACGTCGGCGTCGGGCGTGCCGCCGGCCGCTATGAGCCGCAGGTCCCGCGCGGTCTGTTCGGCGGAGGTTCGCTCGGCGGGGTCCTTGCGCAGGAGGCCCTCGATGACCGAGGTCAGGGGGCCGGCCCGGTGCGGGGACGGCGGCTCGTCGTCGACGACGGCGCGCAGGGTGCCCAGGGCGCTGTCCTGCCTGAAGGGTGAACGGCCCTGTACGGCGGTGTGGAGCAGGACGCCGAGGGACCACAGGTCCGTGGCGGGGCCGAGGGGGCGGCCGAGGGCCTGTTCCGGGGCGAGGTACTCGGGGGAACCGACGACCTCGCCGGTCATGGTGAGCGCGGTGTCGCCGACCACCATGGCGATACCGAAGTCGGTGAGGATCACCCTGTCGTCCTCGGCCAGCAGGACGTTGGCCGGTTTCACGTCGCGGTGCAGCACGTCGGCGGCGTGCGCGGCCCGCAGCGCGCTCAGCACCTGGGCGCCGATCCGCGCGGTCTCCTGCGGGGAGAGCGCGCCCTGGGTTCTGATCAGTTCCGCGAGCGAGCGGCCACGGACCAGCTCCATCACGATCCACGGGCGGTCGCCGTCGGTGACCACGTCGTGGACGGTGATCACGTTGGGGGCGGTGATACGGGCGGCGGCCCACGCCTCCCGCTCCAGCCGGGTGTACATGCGCTGGATCTTGTCCGCGGACTGCCCGGAGGGGGCGCGCACCTCCTTGATGGCGACCTCGCGGCGCAGCACCTCGTCGCGAGCGCGCCACACGGTTCCCATGCCGCCCTCGCCGAGGGTGGACAGCAGGCGGTAGCGGTCAGCGATCAGCCGCTCCGGACTCGCGTCCGGAGCCGCTGCGTCCTCGTGGTGCATCGGGGCCAATCTCCCTTGTCTTGGGGCATGAATGAGCGCCCGGACATGTTCTGTCCGATCGGCACCTCTCACCACCCAGGTGCTCTCAGCTATCAACTACACGCAGGACAGGGGCCGTTCGGTTGCTGCAGTCTAGCCCTGACGCCGGTCACGTTCGGACAACGCCAGTCGTATCTTGTCCGTATCTGGTCAGTGCGCACCACTTGCCGCTTCCGATCGCGCGGGGAACCGGCGAGCCCGGATCACAGTCCGGTGATGTCCGGTCACGATCAACCACCCCGCACCACCGTGCGTCACGGCGGACGACAGCGCGTCACGGCGCCCCGCAGTCGCACCTTGGGCACTGAACGCCCAGATCAGCTGCCCTATGACCTTCTTATAGGCTTGCCCCGTTCTGGGGCTGCCGGGCAATGGTGCTCAGCGCGACGGGCCACGGGAACCGGGAACGTTTCCGGCCCTACCTCGCCTCCCACCACCGGACCCTGTCTGTGAAAGGTCTCCCGCACCATGCCCCTGGCCCTGCTGGCCCTCGCCGTCGTCGCGTTCGGCATCGGCACCACCGAGTTCGCCACCATGGGGCTGCTGCCCCAGATCGCCGACGGCGTCGGCGTGTCCGTGCCGCAGGCCGGCAACCTCGTCTCCGCCTACGCGCTCGGGGTCGTCGTCGGCGCCCCCGTCCTCACGGGCATCGGTGCGCGCGTCCCCCACAAACGGCTGCTGCTGCTCCTCGGCGGACTGTTCGTGATCGGCAACGCCGCGTCCGCGCTCGCCCCCAACTTCGGTCTGCTCTTCGCCGCGCGCTTCCTGTCGGGTCTGCCGCACGGAGCACTGTTCGGCGTGGGAGCGGTCGTCGCCTCCCGGCTCGTCGCCCCCGACCGGGCCGCACGCGCCGTCTCGAAGATGTTCCTCGGGCTGACCGTCGCGAACATCGTCGGCGTACCGGCCAGCACGGCGCTCGGGCAGCAGCTGGGCTGGCGCTCCGCCTACTGGACGGTCGCCGTCATCGGCCTGGCAGCCCTGGTCGCACTGGCCCTCTTCGTCCCCCACCAGCCCCGCGGGCAGCTGTCCGGCATCCGGCACGAGCTACGGGCGATGGGCAACCGGCAGGTCGCGATCGGCCTGGCCACGGCCGTCGTCGGCTTCGGCGGGTTCTTCGCCGTCTACAGCTATCTGGTGCCGATGCTCACCCATCTGACGGGCATCTCGGACACGTCGACCACACTGGTCCTCGCGCTCTACGGCGTCGGCATGACCGGCGGCACCCTGCTCGCGGGCCCGCTCACGGACCGCGCACTACGGCCGACGCTGTACGGGGGACTCGCTCTCCTCGCCGCGGCGCTGGTGGCGTTCTACTTCACCGTCCACAGCACCGTGCCCGCCCTGATCACGATCACCTTCATCGGCGCGATGGGCTCCCTCATCACCACGCCCGTCCAGATGCTCCTCATGGCCAAGGCGAAGAACGCCCCGACCATGGCGGCGGCCTCCAACCACTCCGCCTTCAACCTGGCCAACGCGGGCGGCGCCTGGCTCGGCGGCCTGGTCATCTCGGCGGGCTGGGGCTGGGCCTCGCCCAACCTGGTCGGCGCGGCCCTGGCCGTTGCGGGCCTGGGCCTCGCCTTCACCGGCGGCCTCATGGACCGGAACGGCCCCCGCTCCGAGACGATCACGAAGTCCGCGGGAACGGCCGAGGCCTCGACAGCGGCAGAGGGTGCCGAGGCCTCGACAGCGCAAGAGGGTACGGAACACCAGCGCACCTAGCCCGAGCGACCGAGGGGTCCGAGGCCGTCGGAGCTCCGGGCCTCCGGGCCTCCGGGCCTCCGGGCCTCCGGGCCTCCGGGCCTCCGGGCCTCCGGGGCGGGCATGCCCGATCATGCTCGGCATGGACACTCGTTTCTCCGGCATCGCGGACCTGGTCGAGACGCCGTCGGTGGCGGTCGTGGTCGACGTCATGCGTGCCTACACCGTGGCTGCCTGGGCCTTCGCCCAGGGGGCGGAAAAGATCGTTCTCGCCGAGTCGCTGGACGCGGCCCTGGCGCTCAAGGCCCGTCACCCGGACTGGGTGGCCCTCAAGGACGGCCCACCCGCGCCCGGCTTCGACGCCGTGAACTCCCCGGGGCTGCTGCGATCCGTCGACCTCACTGGCCGGACCGTCGTGCAGAAGACCACAGCAGGGACGGTCGGCGCCCTCGCGGTCAAGAGGGCGCGGCTGGTGCTGTGCGCCGGCTTCGTGGTGGCGGAGGCGACCGCCCAGCTCCTGCGCACGCACGGCACCTCCGCGGTCACGTTCGTGGTCACCGGCGAGGACGGCCGGGCCGAGGAGGACCTGGCGTGCGCCCGGTACATCGCCCGGCGGGCCACCGGAGCCGCTACGGATCCCACGGACTTCCTCCGCCGTGCCGCCGCCTCGCGCGCCGCAGTCGAGCTGGCGGAGGGCATACGGCAGGGAGCCCACCCCGATGATGTCGCGCTCTGCCTTGAGCTCGACCGGTTCCCCTTCGCCATGGTGGCGACCTCGGAGGACTCGCTCATGGTCCTGCGCCCCCACGCGATGCCGTAGGGGACCTCGACGACTACCGCGCGAACCCGGCCGGGGACTGCGCGGTCACCCACGAGGTGCTGCACCAGCCTCGGGGGCACGTCGTGGCTGCCTGCCGGAGAATGGACGTCGGCGCGTCGGCGGACCACGAGAAGAGGAACAGTGATGAAGCACATCGAACTGCGTGACCTGGACGTGTCCCGTATCGGTCTGGGTGCGATGGGCATGTCCCACGGCTACACCGGTGCCGGGGTCGACGACGCGGAGTCCGTCCGCACCATCCACCGCGCACTGGAGCTCGGCGTCACCTTCATCGACACCGCGGAGGTGTACGGGCCGTACGTCAACGAGGAACTGGTCGGCCGCGCGCTGAAGGGCCGCCGGGACCAGGTCGTGCTGGCGACCAAGTTCGGCCTGATCTCCCACACCGGCCGCTCAGGGCCCACGGACAGCAGCCCGGAGAACGTCCGGGCCGCCGTCGAGGGCTCGCTCAAGCGCCTGGACACCGATCACATCGACCTCTATTACCAGCACCGTGTCGACGCCGGCACCCCGATCGAGGACACCGTCGGTTGCCTGGCCGAACTCGTCGCCGAGGGCAAGATCAGGCACATCGGCCTCTCCGAGGCAGGTCCCGACACCATTCGCCGCGCCCACGCCGTGCATCCGGTCACCGCTGTCCAGTCCGAGTACTCACTGTTCACGCGCGACCCCGAGGCCCGTGTGCTGCCGGTGCTGCGCGAACTGAACATCGGCTTCGTCCCCTTCTCCCCTCTCGGGCGCGGTTTCCTGACCGGTGCGATCCGCTCCACCGATCAGTTCGACTCGACCGACTTCCGTGCGGACAACCCCCGGTTCACCGAAGGGAACTTCCAGCACAACCTGCGTCTGGCCGATCAGGTCGCCGCCGTCGCCGCCGAGATCGGTGTCACCCCGGCCCAGGTCGCCCTCGCCTGGCTGCTGGCGCAGGGCGACGACATCGCGCCCATCCCCGGCACCCGGCGGGTGGCCCGCGTCGAGGAGAACACCGCGGCGGACGGCGTGCGCCTCACGGACGAGCAACTCGCCCGGCTCAGCAGCCTTCCGCCGGCCGCGGGTGACACCCACACCGAGGCCCAGATGCGGGTCATGGAGCGCTGACACCGCCGCCGCGGCGCATGTCATGAGGTGTCAGGCAAACACGGTGGCCCCCGGAAAGTGTGTTCCGGGGGCCACCGTCGTCTGGCTGTGAGATCAGGCGGGGGTGATGTTCTCCGCCTGCGGGCCCTTCTGGCCCTGCGTGACGTCGAAGTTCACGACCTGGCCTTCCTGGAGCTCACGGAAGCCGGAG
>NZ_JBHWZP010000490.1:0-5208 GCF_042728395.1 Streptomyces sp. NPDC060205 | reverse complement strand
GAGGGGCCCTTCGTGACGGGTCCGGCCCCCGGGGCCGGCCCCGGGGCGGCCCCCGGGGCGGACACCGCGAGCGGACGGTCGGTCATCCGGCTCATCCGGCGGAGCTGAACGCGTCGTTCATCTTCTTGGCCGCGTCCTTGGAGGCGGCCTCCACGCCCTTACGTCCGCTGACGACCTCCTGGAACATCGTCGGCAGGACCAGGGACGCGTCGATCTGCGACCAGGCGGGCGAGGCCGGGACGAACTTGGCGCCGGATCCGAGGGTCTTCACGAACGGTTCGACGAACGGCTCGCGCTTCGCGACGTCCTGGCGCACGTCCGTGAACGTCGGCAGGAAGCCCATCGCGTCGAAGAGCGCGCCCTGCGTCTTCTTCGAGGCGAGCTGTTCCATCAGGTCGACGGCGAGGGTGCGGTGGGTGGTGCTCTTGAGCACGCCGAGGTTGTTGCCGCCCGCGAAGGCGGGGGCGATCTCACCGGACTTCACGCCGGGCAGCGGTACGACCTTGTACTTGCCCTTGACCTTGCCGGCCTCGATCGCTGCGTGGCTGAAGTCGCCGCCGATGGCCATGCCGGCCTTGCCGGAGGCGAACGCGGTGACGGTGTCGTTGCCGCCCATGCCCGCGCACTTGGCGGCCGGACAGTTGTCGTCGCCGAAGAGCGAGGTGTACGCCTTGATGCCCTTCTGGGCCTCGGCGCTGTCGATGGTCGAGGCGTACGAGCCGCCCTTGCCCTCGGCCAGCTCACCGCCGTTGGACCAGATGAACGGCATCGCGCCGTACGTGTAGGCGCCGCCGACCGCGAGACCGTACAGGTCGGGCTTCGCCTGCCGGATCTTCTTGGCCGTGCTGATCAACTCGGCCTGCGTCTCGGGTACGTCGAGGTCCAGGTCCTCGAAGATGTCGGTGCGGTAGTAAAGGGCGCGGACCCCGACGAAGTACGGGGCTCCGTAGATCTTGCCGTCGACGGTGACGGACTGCTTGGCGGTCGGGTCGGTGTCCTTGGACTCGCTCCAGTCCGTGAACTCCGCGCTGACGTCCGCGAGTCCGCCGTCCTTGACGTACCCGGCGGTGTCCGTGTTGCCGTACTCGATGAGGTCGGGCGCGCTCTTGGGGTCGTTGAAGGCGGCCTTGATCTTCTCGGCGCGGGTCTCGACGGGGATGTACTGGACGTCGACCTTCGTGCCCTTGTGGGCCTTCTCGAAGGCGGTGACGACCCCGTCGACCACCTTCTCCTTCGGCGTGTTGGTGACCTCCTGGAAGAGCCACACCCGCAGGGTGCCGCTCTTCTCGTCCTTGCCACCGGAGTTGTCGGACGACTCAGGGGCGCAGGCGGTCGCCGTGAGCGCGGCGACGACGAGGGCGGCGATCGGGGCGGCCGTACGGGCAGAGAGAGGTGCGAACTTCATGGGGGCGTCCTCCGGGGGCGCGTTGCAGCATCTGCAATGGTGGTTTTGCGCTGCACAACACCCGGGAGGCTATGGAGTACATGAACATGCCCACAAGAGGTCTCAACCACTCTGTGACCGGCGGAAGCACTCCGTGCAACGGGCCGCCGGGACAAAGGCCGCGGATACGCCGCATACGCCGACCGCGCCCGCGGCCCCGCCGGTCAGCCGGACACGACAGAGCCGCGGCACCCCGCACCGGGGCACCGCGGCCGTACTGCGCCGTGTCCGGTCCCCGCGGCGCACCACGCGCCGCGGGAGTGCGCCCCACGGCGCCGCGGGGCGCGGAGTGCGCGGAAGGCGCGGGAAACCGCTAAGGCCACGGGGGCGCCTACTTGCCGCCGTCCTTGCCCTTGCCGCCGCCCTTGCCGTCGTCGCCGCCGGCGCCCATGGACTCGTAGATCTCCTTGCACATGGGGCACACGGGGTACTTCTTCGGGTCCCGGCCCGGGACCCACACCTTGCCGCAGAGTGCGACGACGGGCGTACCGTCGAGCGCGCTCGCCATGATCTTGTCCTTCTGGACGTAGTGGGCGAAGCGCTCGTGGTCCCCGTCGCCGTGCGACGTCTGCGGCGTCGGCTCTACGAGGGTTCCCGTCCCAGTGCCTCGCTGGGGCTGGGTCTCAGGCTCAAGAGTGCTCATAAACGCAAGAGTACTGAAGGCGGGGGACATCAGTTGAGCGAAGGGTCGTCCGGATACGTGGCCACCATCGCCAGTTCGCTGCGCTGACGGCGCAGCACCTCGCGCCACAGCCGCTGCGGAGCGGGCGAGGAGACATCACCGGGCTCGGACTCGACGACGTACCAGGCGCCCTCGCCCAGTTCGTCCTCCAGCTGCCCCGGCCCCCAGCCCGCATACCCCGCGAAGATCCGCAGGGAGCCGAGCGCCGAGGCGAGCAGCTCCGGCGGGGCCTCCAGGTCCACGAGTCCGATCGCGCCGTGCACCCGGCGCCAGCCGAGCGGCGCGCGCTCCCCCGAGGCGCCCCCCGGGATCACCGCCACCCCGAGCGCGGAGTCCAGGGAGACCGGGCCGCCCTGGAACACGACACCGGGCTCGCCCGCGAGTTCCGCCCAGCCCGCGAGGATGTCGCCCACGTCCACGGGGGTCGGGCGGTTGAGGACGACGCCCAGCGAGCCCTCCTCGTCGTGGTCGAGGAGCAGCACCACCGCGCGGTCGAAGTTCGGGTCCGCCAGGGCGGGTGTGGCCACGAGCAGCCGCCCTGTGAGCGAGGACACCTCGGTCATGCGAGACATGATCCCGCATCTTCCCCGCGCGGGGGGAGGCAATGCGTCTACCGCCGGGAATGCAGCTCAGGGCGTACGGGTGCAGGTGGAGCGCACGGGCGGGACCAGTGACCCCACGTGTCCGTTTACGCACGGTTCGTGTTGTGGCAAAGCTATGACGTCCCTGAGAGCCCCTTGGGCTTACTGAAGGGGGGTGGGCGGCCATTACCCTTGCTTCTTCGCCTCTGTCCCACCAATCGGAACGCGAGATACATGACCGTCAACGGCTCAGACGACGTACTCCTTGTCCACGGCGGAACCCCGCTGGAGGGTGAGATCCGTGTCCGCGGTGCGAAGAACCTCGTACCGAAGGCCATGGTTGCCGCACTGCTCGGCAGTGCTCCGAGCCGGCTGCGCAATGTCCCGGACATCCGTGACGTGCGGGTCGTACGCGGACTGCTGCAGCTGCACGGGGTCACGGTCCGTCCGGGTGAGGAGCCGGGCGAGCTCATCATGGACCCGTCGCACGTGGAGAGCGCCAACGTCGCGGACATCGACGCCCACGCGGGCTCCTCGCGCATTCCGATCCTCCTGTGCGGCCCGCTCCTGCACCGCCTCGGCCACGCGTTCATCCCGGGCCTCGGCGGCTGCGACATCGGCGGCCGGCCGATCGACTTCCACTTCGAGGTGCTGCGGCAGTTCGGCGCGACGATCGAGAAGCGCGCGGACGGCCAGTACCTGGAGGCTCCGCAGCGGCTGCGCGGCACGAAGATCCAGCTGCCGTACCCGTCCGTCGGCGCGACCGAGCAGGTGCTCCTGACGGCCGTCCTCGCGGAGGGCGTCACGGAGCTGTCGAACGCGGCGGTCGAGCCGGAGATCGAGGACCTGATCTGCGTCCTGCAGAAAATGGGCGCGATCATCGCGATGGACACCGACCGCACCATCCGCGTCACGGGCGTCGACAAGCTCGGCGGGTACACCCACGCGGCCCTGCCGGACCGCCTGGAGGCCGCCTCGTGGGCTTCCGCGGCCCTGGCGACCGAAGGCAACATCTACGTCCGCGGCGCCCAGCAGCGCTCGATGATGACGTTCCTCAACACCTACCGGAAAGTCGGCGGCGCCTTCGAGATCGACGACGAGGGCATCCGCTTCTGGCACCCCGGCGGCCAGCTCAAGTCGATCGCGCTGGAGACGGACGTCCACCCGGGCTTCCAGACCGACTGGCAGCAGCCCCTCGTGGTCGCCCTCACGCAGGCCACCGGCCTCTCCATCGTCCACGAGACGGTGTACGAGTCCCGCCTCGGCTTCACGTCCGCGCTGAACCAGATGGGCGCGCACATCCAGCTCTACCGCGAGTGCCTGGGCGGCTCGCACTGCCGCTTCGGCCAGCGCAACTTCCTGCACTCGGCCGTCGTGTCGGGCCCCACCAAGCTCCAGGGCGCCGACCTGGTCATCCCCGACCTGCGCGGCGGCTTCTCGTACCTCATCGCGGCGCTGGCGGCCCAGGGCACGTCCCGGGTGCACGGCATCGACCTGATCAACCGCGGCTACGAGAACTTCATGGAGAAGCTGATCGAGCTGGGCGCGAAGGTGGAACTGCCGGGCAAGGCGCTCGGCTGAGCCCTCGCCGGTCCGGCGGCCCTCGTTCGGGGCCGCCTTCGAGCGAACCACGATGGGGCGGTACCCGAAAGTTCCGGGTACCGCCCCATCAGCGTTCTCAGCGAAGCGCTCAGCGCTTACTTGCCCTTGGCGGCTTCCTTGAGCTTGCTGCCCGCGGAGACCTTGACGCTGTAGCCGGCCGGGATCTGGATCGGGTCACCGGTCTGCGGGTTGCGAGCGGTACGAGCGGCACGGTGGGTGCGCTCGAAGGTCAGGAAGCCGGGGATGGTGACCTTCTCGTCGCCCTTGGCGACGATCTCACCGACGGTCTCGGCGAAGGCGGCCAGAACGGCGTCGGCGTCCTTGCGGGTCACCTCGGCACGGTCGGCCAGCGCGGCCACCAGCTCACTGCGGTTCATGTTGTTACTCCCGTGTTCTTCTTGCCGTTGAGGCGTGCCACGCGGCGGAGCCGCATATCGGGCACGTCGAAGCCGATGCTGCCAGGGTCCTCGGCGGTCCCCGGACCCGGGTCCGTGGCCGGACCCTCGCGCCCGAAGACGCATCCTGCCCCCACCTGCGGCGGGAAAGCCAATCCGGCACCCCTGAGAGTCACACGAAAAGCGCCACGGCCTCGAAATGGTGACGCTCCGTCCGCTCCCGGCAGCGGACCGCAGGGCCGGTGAGGGCCTGGTGGGCCCGCAGGGACCGAGCCATGGCCGCCACCCTAGAGGCGGGCCCGCGCGCTGTGTCCGGCGACGCGCCGGTGCGACCGCGGGGTGGTAACCGTCACAGCGGCCACCACCACGGGGCTCCGCCCCGAACCCCCACGGCGCCGGCCTTCGTCCGCGGGCCGGTGGGGGCGGGTCGCGCAGTTCCCCGCGCCCCTGAAAGGCGGGGCTGCGCCCCAGCCTTTCAGTCCCGCCCGGCAGCGCGTCCGGGGG
>NZ_JBHWZP010000489.1:0-5253 GCF_042728395.1 Streptomyces sp. NPDC060205 | reverse complement strand
GGGCGCCCTCAGTCGTTTCCGGTACCGGCTCCCGGACGCGCGCCGGGAGACTAACCGAGCGGTGTGTTGTACTGCCGCATCCCGGGGATCGTCAGGTCTCCGCCGAACTGGGCGGCCTGGACGACCTTCACCTTTGTGAAGTAGATCAGCGGGATGTTCAGCGGCGGAGGGTTCTCCGGGTCGAACGTGATCGGGATCAGACCGAGCAGGTTCCCGGAGATGCTCTCCGTGTACATGACCGTCTTGCCGTTCTTGATGGTCGACGTCGTGCCGCTGCCCCCCTGGACGTGGTAGCGCACCCCGGCGTCCTTGTCGTCGACGATCTGGTGCAGGTCGCCGATGTCGGTGCCGTTGGAGATCACGTACTTCAGGACCTTCTTGACCGAGCCGTTGGCGGTCTTCACCTTGACGATGCCCTTGTAGTCGGCGCCCTTGAGGGTCAGGGAGCTGGCCTCCAGCATCCACGGGTCGTCGGCCAGGGCGGGGATGCCCTGCTCGACACCGCTCTCGTCGTCCGTGGCGGCCGGGCAGTCGTCGGGGTCCGTGGTGGAGCTCGCGGACGGGCTGGGCGTCGCGGAGGCGGTGGCCTCGTCGGCGGCGTCCTCCAGCTCGTCCTTGGCGTCCTTCGCGGCCTCGGACGCCTTGCCGGCCGTGTCCTTGACCGTGTCCTCGGCCTTGCCGGCCGTGTCCTTGACGGTGTCCTCGACGTCGCCGGCCGCGTCGGACGCGTCCTTCGTCGCCGAGGCGCTGGGCGTGGCGGACGGCTCCGCGGTGGGGGTCGCGGTCTCCTTCCCGCCGGGCGTGAGGATGTCCTCAAGCGCGTCGCCGATCTCGTCCAGGACGTTGCCGCTGCTCTGCGAGGGGGTGGGCGTCGGGGTGGACGCGCCGCCCCCGGACTCGGCCGGCTTGCTCGTCGAGGCGGACGGCGTGGGGTCGGGCTTGTCCTCGGAACCTGAATCCGAGGAAGAGCCACCGCCCGTCGAGCCGTCACCCGCGGAGTCGTCGTCCGGGTCGGGTGCACCGGTCGAGGCCGAGGCGGAGGGCGACGGGGTGGCCGTCGTGTCCTTCTCCTCGTCGGCCTTGTCGTCCTTGTCCTTGGCGCTGTCGTCCAGCGCCTCGACGCAGTCCTTGTACTCGTCGATCGTGAGGTTCTTCGCCGACGGCTTGTCGTCGGCCTGGGCGAGGGTCGGTGTGAACCCCATGCCCATGAGGATCGCGGTCGGCATCGACGCTATGGCTATCGCCTTGCCCGCGGGCACGTGCAGCCTGGTGAACAGCGGTTTCCTGGGGGCTGCGTGCCGCGGCCCGGTTCTCTCACGGGACTCGCCCGCGGAGTCCGCGTGGTGGACCTCGTCAGCCGGCACTGTGCCTCCCGTTCGCCCCGTTGGTGGGGCTCGTTCCTGACAGATCGTTCGGCTCACTCGCCCCGTCGGCCGGCGCGGCCTGCGGAACGTCTCCCTTGTCCGTACGGTCCGTCTCGGTCCGACGCGCGGTCGACTCCTCGCCCGGCACCCACGCGACCGCCATCCCGCCGCCCACCAGGGCCAGCAGGAAGCCGATGAGGAAGCCTCCGAGGTTCGACACGGGGATGGACACGAGCCCCAGCAGGATCGCCGCGACACCGGCGAAGACCCGCACGTGCTTCTGGTACCAGAGGCTGATTCCGAGAACGCCGAGGAGCACGCCGATGATGAGCGAACCGGCGCCCGCGGTCGTCGCCATGGCCAGCGTGAGATGCCCGATCTGAAGGTTCGCATACGGGAAGTACGCGATCGGGAATCCCGCGAGCAGGATGAACAGGCCGGCCCAGAACGGACGGCCACCACGCCAGACACGGAACCGCAGCCGCCAGTGGGTGATTTGACCGCGCGCGGCAGGATTCCCTGCAGGAGTCTCGGCGCTCATGGAAAACAGCTCCCTGGAACGGCGTTGCTGTGAGAGGTTCGCGTACTGCTCAGAGGAACTGAGCAAGGTACTGCTCAGGAGGACTGAGCAGGGGACGGGCGGGCGAGGCAGCACAGGCTCCCTCACCCACCCAGGGAGTGCTTAGTAGCACTCCTTGACACCCTTGGAGAGCGACATCTTCAGGCCGCTGAGCTTGAAGGTGCCGGCGGTGGTCGCCCACGCCGTCTGCTTCACGTCGGTCAGCACGGCCTTCTCGGCCTGCTGCGCGAAGCCGTAGGGGTTCGCCTGGTCACCCTTGGCGATTCCCGGGCCCTTGCTCGCGTCCTTGGCCGCAACACCGATGTCGATGTTGGTGAAGGTCGCGTTGGCCGAGAGGTCCTCGACGTCGATGTAGAGGTTCTCGGCCTCTACCGGCTTGCTGCCGCCGCCCGCCTTGAGGGTCAGGCTGACCGACCCGAGCAGCGGGATGTCCGGGGTGACCACGGACTGGCACATGTTCGTGATCGAGGCGGACTTGAACGCCGACACCGCGACCGGGTGCGCCGTCTTGTCGCCCTTGAGCGTGTACCCCTGGTCGATGGCTCCGTACTGCGAGAAGCCGGTGCCGACCAACTGGTCCGCCGTCACCTTGAACGACTGACCCGACACGCTGAACGACGCGGCGAGAGCGCCTTGTGCAAGGGCGATGCCTATGCACGCCGTGGCGGCCACACTGGGCACCATGACGACGGCGAACCGCTTCCATCTGGTCCCGCCACGCACCTGGGACTCCATATTTCCTCCTTCTCGGACGTACATCTCCGGCCCTGGCCGCCGCCAGACAGCGACTCAGCCGGGCAGGGATGGGAGAAGTGCTACGTCCTCGGGAAGGAGAGCGCCCGAATCCGGAGGCGCGCAACGCACCCGGATCACCGGCGATCACCCCCGAGCGACAACCACTGGTCGCGCCTGAACACTTCACGCACAACCTGCCGGACAGGCTCCGCCGAACGGCGAAGACCCCCCTGTCCAAGGAGCGGCGCCACTGCCGCCGCCCCTACTCGGTGGGGACCCAAGCAAACCCGCTGACCCGAGTGGCTGTCGGGGGAGGGTAATGGACCGAGCGTCGCCGATCGTGGTGCATTCTCGCCGCCCGCACAAGGGGGTTCGTTACTGGCTAGTAACGGCCGGATAACCGAACAACGACCCGTCGGTGTCGGCCGACCACCGAGGGTGGCCCCGGGAGAGGTGACAAAATGATCGAAGATTGGACGGAATCCGACAGATCACCGCTCTGGTCTTACTCCCAGTAACAGTGGCCGCGTTTACCAAGTTTTGGTAAAGCGCGGCCACTATGTAGCCGTGTCGGCAAATCCTTCACCCGGGCATCACGGGTCGGAGCGTTTAGCGACTGGTCAGAACAGAGCCCGCGCCAGCGCCCTGCGCGCGGCCGTCACACGCGGATCGTCGCCGCCGACGACCTCGAAGAGCTCCAGCAGCCGTACCCGCGCCGCCTCACGGTCGTCGCCCGCCGTACGCGCCACGGTGTCGACGAGCCGCCCCAGGGCGTCCTCCACATGGCCGCCCACCAGATCGAGGTCGGCCGCGGCGATCTGCGCCGGTACGTCACCGGGCCTGTCCGCGGCCTCCTTGCGCACCAGCTGCGGGTCCACGCCCTGCACCCGCTGGAGCAACTCGGCCTGGGCGAGGCCCAGCTTGGCCTCCGTGTTCCCCGGGTCGTCGCTCAGCACGTTCCGGTACGCCTGGACCGCGCCGCCCAGGTCCCCCGCGTCCAGCGCCTGCACGGCGGCTTCGAGCAGCGCGTCGTACGGGCCGACCGGCACCTCGGGGGCCGCGGCGGCCCCGTCCTGCCCGGCGCCGTCCGCGCTCTGGTCCACGGTCACGCCCGTGAGCCCGAACCGCTCCTCGGCGACCTGGACGAGCTGGTCCAGGGTGCCCCGGATCTGCGCCTCGGGAGCGGCGCCCTGGAAGAGCGGCAGGGCCTGGCCGGCCACCACCGCGAAGACGGCCGGGATGCCCTGGATCCCGAACTGCTGCATCAGCATCTGATTGGCGTCGACGTCGATCTTGGCGAGAACGAACCGGCCGTTGTACTCGACGGTGAGCCGCTCCAGAAGCGGGCTGAGCTGCTTGCACGGCTCGCACCACTCGGCCCAGAAGTCGATGACGACCGGCACCTCGGTGGAGCGCTGCAGGACGTCCCGCTCAAAACCCGCCTCGTCGACGTCGATGACGAGACTCGACGCGGACACGGCGGGAACGGCCCCGCCCCCCTGTCGTACCGCTTCGGCGCGCGCCTGCTCCGCCTTCGCCTTGGCCTCCTGGGCCGCTTTCACCGCGGCGAGGTCGACGACTCCGCTCATGGACATGTTCCGTGGCTGCATGCGTCTATCCTCCCCCCTCCGCGCGCCTGTGTGAAAAGCGCTGTGAAAGCCAGTCCTGATACGTGTTTCTGACGCCGGGTCCCCACCTGGCGCCGCGTGGTCGTCGCGCTTTCGCTACGGCTCGTAGCGTAACTGTCCCGGTACGGCCGGGGGAAGCCCGTCCCGGTGATCTCCCTCACCCGTCCACAGGATCCCCCTGCGCGGAACGCCCGGATATGGTCGCCGACATGCAAAGTCGCAGCTCCGCACCCCGTACGGGCCGTACGGGCCGTCCGCGCAGCACCGAGGCCGACGAGGCCATCCTGGCGGCGACGCGTGCGGCTCTCGTGGAACTGGGCTGGTCGGGGCTGACACTGGGCGACGTGGCCACCCGCGCGGGCGTCGCGAAGACGACGCTCTACCGGCGCTGGGCGGGCAAGAACGAACTGGTCGTCGACGCGGTGGCGGCCCTCTTCGACGAGCTGGAGCTGCCCGACCGGGGCACTCTCGCCGCCGACATCGAAGGGGTGGTGCTCCAGTTCGCGGCGATCCTGGACCGGCCGGAGGCGAAGAGCGGGCTGCTGGCCGTGCTCGCGGAGTCGACGCGCGACGACGCGCTGCGCGAGCGCATCCGGACGTCGGTCGTCGACCGGCAGAAGCGGCTGGTGCTGGAGGGGCGGGCGCGGGCGCAGGAGCGCGGTGAGCTTCCGCCGGAGTCCGATCCGTCCACGGCTGACCGGACCGTGAACCTCATCTTCGACATGGTGGCGGGGGCGGTGGTGCACCGGACGCTGGTCAGCGCGGAGCCGGTGGACGAGCCCTGGGCCCAGTCCTTCACCCGAGTCCTCCTCCTGGGCCTGGCGGGCGCGGCCTCCCACCTCTGAAGGTTGTCGCCCCCGCCGCCCCTACCCTTCCCGTCACTGACTCGGGGGCGCTGCCCCCGAACCCTCGGTCCTCAAACGCCGGACGGGCTGGAAAACCAGCC
>NZ_JBHWZP010000488.1:0-5265 GCF_042728395.1 Streptomyces sp. NPDC060205 | reverse complement strand
CCCCCTGAGCAGGGGGCGCGCCGTGCGGCGTACTGCTGTGCGGAGTTGCCTGGTGAGGCCGCAAGCGGTCCGGGCGGGCCCGAACAGACCCTCTCAGCAGGCCTCTTGGGCGACCGGCGGCTCGGCCGTGCGCCGTGCGGGCAGCGGCAGCCGCCCCTCCGCCAGAGCCAGCGCCGCGATGACCACCGCGCCGCCCA
Source organism: Streptomyces sp. NPDC060205 (assembly GCF_042728395.1). Lineage (NCBI taxonomy): Bacteria > Bacillati > Actinomycetota > Actinomycetes > Kitasatosporales > Streptomycetaceae > Streptomyces > Streptomyces sp. NPDC060205. Next base: position 5,068 of record NZ_JBHWZP010000488.1, on the reverse strand, counting down.
CCGGCACGTTCCAGGTGACGGACTCGCCGAGGGCCGCAGCGCCGACGACCACGGAGAACACCGGGACCAGGTAGTTGACGCCGGAGGCCGTGGTCGGTCCCGCGTCCGCGATGAGCCGGTTCATCAGGACGAAGGCGATACCGGTGGACGCGCCGCCGAGGACCAGGAGGGACAGCAGCGGGCCGGCCGTCAGCTCGCCCGGCAGGTCCCAGCCGATGCTGAAGGTGGTGATGAGCCCGGTGATGATCATCGCGGAGGTGAGCTGCGCGGCGGTCACGGCGAGCGCCGGGATCTTGTACGGGGAGATGAACCGGCGGAGGTACACGAAGCTGATCGCGTAACTGACCGCCGCCCCGACACAGGCGAGTTGGCCGCCGATGGACCCGAATCCGTCGGTCCGCCACGGTCCGACCACGACGATCAGCCCGACGAAGCCGATCACGAGACCGGTCACCTTGCGGGCCGTGGGCTTCTCCGTGCGGATGGCCGCGGCGGCGAGACCCAGGGTGACCAGCGGTGTGGCGCCCTGGATGACACCGGCGATGGTCGCGGTGGTGTGCTGCTCGCCGACGGCGAAGAGGGTGAACGGCACGACGTTGCCGAACACCGACGCGACGGCGATGTGGCCCCAGACCGCGCGGTCGGGGAAGGAGCCCTTGGTCACGGCGAGGATCAGCCCGACCACGAGGGCGCCCACGAGCAGCCGTCCGAAGGCGAGTTGAAGGGGGGCGAAGGCGTCCAGCGACACCTTGATGAAGGCGAAGCTGCACCCCCACAGGGCGGCGAGCAGGCCGAAGCGGGCCCAGTTGACGGGATGCATGTGATGACTCCTGAGGGTTGTCGAACGGACGGGGGAACGCGTAAGTACGGGTGCCGGCAGTGCGCGTGACGGCGGTGCGCGTGCAGGCGGTGCGCGTGACGGTCAGGGCTCGTCGATCTCGAACTGGTCGTACTTCTCCATGAGCGCGACCATCTCGGCCCGCGACGGGGTGTTCCCGTCGGCCAGCAGCTCGGCCAGACCGGTGAAGTAGGCCTCGCGGTTCTCCGCCGGCGTGAAGATGATCAGCATCTCCGCCGGTGCGTCGCTGTCGTTGCGGAAGCCGTGCACCGCGTGCTCCGGCACGTGCAGGAAGTCGCCGGCGTGGGCCTTGTGCCAGCCCGTGCCGTCGTGGACGGTGACCTCTCCGGAGATGACATAGAACGACTCGGAGATCCGGGTGTGATAGTGCGGGGCCGCTCCGGCGGCGCCCGGCAGCATGTGGTGGTGGAAGAGGCCGAGGCGGCCGTCGGTGGTCTCGGCGAGCGCGATGTACCGGGTGGTGGTGGTCTCCCCGATACGGACCTTGACGGCGTCGCCGAACCTCTTGAGGGTCGAGACCAGCAGCGTCATGACGGGTCCTCCCACATGCTCAGGTAGCGCTCGCCGGTGTCCGGCAGGACGGTGACGACGGTCTTGTCCCGGTACTCGGGGCGGGCGGCCACCGACTGCGCGGCGTGCACGGCCGCACCGGAGGAGACCCCGACGAACAGCCCCTGCCCGGCGGCGAGCCGGCGCGCGGTGTGCAGCGCGTCGGCGTCGCTGACGGCGATCACCTCGTCGATCAGGGAGACGTCGGTCGTCGGGGCGATGAAACCGCCGTTGAGCCCGGGGATGCGGTGCCGTCCGGCCTGTCCGCCCGACAGCAGCGGGGACCCCTGCGGCTCGACCGCGACGATCCGTACCCCGGAGTCGTGCTCCCGCAGATGACGGGCGATCCCGGTGAGGGTCCCGCCGGTGCCCACCGCGCAGACGAGGGTGTCGACGCGGCGGCCGGTCGCCGTGAGCGCGGCGGTGATCTCGGGGCCGGTGGTGGCGTAGTGGGCCTCGACGTTGTCGGCGTTCTCGTGCTGGCAGGGGAACCAGGAGCCCGGGGTGAACGCGTGGATCTCCTCGGCCTTCTCGATCGCTCCCGGGTAGCCGCGGTCGGCGGGGGTCTGGACGACCTCGGCGCCCAGCGCGGCCAGCAGCCGCACCCGCTCGGTCGTCGCGTTGTCGGGCAGCACGATGACGCAGCGGTACCCGCGGGCCGCGGCCAGGGCGGCGAGCGAGATCCCGGTGTTCCCCGAGGTGGCCTCGACGATCGTGCCGCCGGGCGCCAGATCGCCGCGCGCCTCGGCGGCCCTGAGCATGTACAGGGCCGCCCGGTCCTTGCTGCTGGACATCGGGTTGGCGGCCTCCAGCTTGGCCAGTATCTCGGCGCCGGCCGCCAGGCCTTCGAGCCTGAGCCGGACCAGCGGGGTGGCGCCCACCAGGTCGTCGATGCCGTCGGCGACGGCGGGCCGGACCAAGGACGGTCGGGAGGTGTGCGGTGCGAGGGTGCGCATGGTGTGATTCCTTGTCAGATCTGGGCCTGCGGGCGGAAGGGGCGGGAACACCGGTCTGCGGGCGGGGGAGACCGGAGGGAGGCGGACCGGTGGCGCGCAAGGCGGACGAGCGGAAGCCGGGGGACTCGGAGGCGGGAAATCCAGGGGCGGGAGGTCGGGGGGGGGGAGTTCGGGCCTCGCGGGAGCGGCTACCAGGAACCGGCCGAGGCGATGCTCGCGATGGTGTCCTCGGCCGGGCGGCCCGGCGTGCGCCCGGAGGCGGTGGCGGCCAGCATCCGCACGCCCTGCGGCACGTCCTTGTTGACCAGGGCCTGCGCGCCGATGATCGCGTCGTCGCCGACGGTCACCGGGCCGAGCACGGTGGCGTTGGTGCCGAGGATGACGTTGCGGCCCACGACCGGATGCCGGCGGTCACCCTGCGGCCTGTTGTTGTCGCTCCACCAGCCGACCGCGCCGAGCGTCACCTGGTGGTAGATCGTCACGTCGTCGCCGATCGTGCACGTCTCGCCGATGACCACCGCCGCTCCGTGGTCGATGAACACCCGGCGGCCCAGGACCGCGCCGGGGTGGATCTCGACCGCGGTCAGCCGGCGCGCCCAGCGGGCCAGCAGACGTGCCGTCATCCGGTGTCCGCGCGTGTGCAGCCGGTGGGCTACCCGGTGCGTCCACAGGGCGGTCAGCGCGGGGTGCAGTGCGGCTTCGAGACGGCCGCGGACGGAGGGGTCGCGCTCGACGACGACGCGCAGGTCCTCCCGCATCACCCGCGCCAGCCGCAGCGGACCGGTACCGGGGAGGGACGGAGGGGTGGCCGTCGGCCCGGCGGACCGGGTGCCGGCCGCGTCGGTCCGCCGGAAGGGCAGGACAGAGGCGGGCTCCTTGTCAGTGGGCTCCTTGTCGGTGGCGCTCATGAAGGCTCCAGTCGGTGAGGAAGGGGCGGCCGTGGACGGGTCCGGGACGGTGTGCGGGGGCACGGGCCGCTCCCGGTGAGGAGGGGGGGAGCCCGACGGCCGCGGCTGTGGTCGAGGTCCCGGGAAGACCGTGCCCCAGCCCGTTCCCGCTCTCTTCCCGCCCCGTTCCCCCCGCCCACCGGTGCGCGGGAGCGGCTCGGCGGCCCGGCCGGGAACGTACGGGGAGGGATCCGGGAACGGGCGGCGGGACACTCCCGTCGAGCGCCACTCCGCGCGGAACCGCGCGGGCACGACCGGAACAGTCGGTCCGGCGCCCTCACGCATCAAGGAAGCATCCACACATGTACGAACCATCAGCCGACCGGCCATCAGTTGCCCGGCCGTCAGTTGTCCGGGGCACCCGGGACAAGGGCGAGTGCGACAGCCGCCGGATCCCGCCCGCCGTCGAGGAGACGAGGAGCCAGCCATGAGCGCGACGGCCGACCGCTACCGAGAGCCTCACCCCCCGGACAGTGCTCCGCAGCGCCTGCTGCTGCTCTGTCCTTCGTCCCGCCTCGTCCGCGAGGCCGTCGCGGCGGGTTTCGCCGTACGGGTGCTCGCGGACGCCTCCCTCACCCCGGATACCCAGGAGTCCCTGGCGTCCCAGACGTCGCAGGAACCTCGAAAGTCCCCGGACGAAGGCGTTCCCCCCGGGATACCGGTGGAGCTCGTCGACCTCACGGACGAGACCGCGCTGAGCGAGGCGATCGACACCTCGGTCCGTGTCCACGGGACGCAACGGCTGCTGGCCTTCGCCGGCACGGCCGCCCTTCCCGCGGTCGCGAAGACCGCGGCCCGGCTGGGCGTGACCCCCAACCCCGTCGACGCGGCCCGCCTGCTGGGCGAGCCCGCGGAGATGAGGGCCCTGCTCAACGGCAGCAGGCACTCGTACGTCCCCGCCGCACAGGCCCGTACCGCCCAGGAACTGCCCGCCGCGGTCGAGGAGATCGGCGCGCCCGTCACCGTACGCACGCTGCCGCCCGCCACGCGGACCGCGTCCTGTCCCAGCGGATCGGCGGGTGAGCGTTCCTATCTCGTGGAGCAGTATCTGGAGGGTCCGGAGTACGGCGTCGTGACGCTCACCGTCGACGGCATGCACCGGGTCGTCGGCGTCGTGGCACTGCACGGTGCCTGGCATCCGAGCAGTCATCTCTTCCCGGCGCCCCTGGGGGAACGGGACGAGGCGGAGGCCCGCGCCATCGCGACCGAGCTGCTCGATCTCGCCGGGTACGAGTTCGGTTACGCCTACACCGTGGTCGTCCTGACGGCCGACGGCCCACGCGTGGTGCGGTCCCGGGCCGACTACCCGGACGAGCCGCTCGCCTCGCTGATCGAGCTCGCGACGGGCTTCTGCGCCGAAGCGGAACTCGTCCAGGCGCTGGCCGGGAAACCCGTGAACGTGCCGACGGCCGACCGGTACGCCGCCGTCGCGTCCTACCGGCTGCCCGTGGGGCGGCTGCTGTCGGTGTCGGGCCTCGAATCGATCTCCGAGCTGCCCGGCGTGCACCGGGTCCACTTCCCGTACGCCTCCGGGGACGACATCCCCGGCCACCGCGGCGGCGCGGACGGCTATGTGCTGCTGAGCGCCAAGTCCACGCAGGAGGCCGCGGAGACGGTCACCGAGGCGGGCCGGCTGCTGCGCGCGGAGGTGAGCCGGCGCCCCGACCACCTCTGAGGTCCGGTACGCCGCTGTCGTACACCCCCTCGCACACCCCTGCCGTACGCCTCTGTCGTACGCCGCCCGCACGGCCTTGAGC
>NZ_JBHWZP010000487.1:0-5275 GCF_042728395.1 Streptomyces sp. NPDC060205 | reverse complement strand
ATCCTCCGCCGCCGCCCCGTTCCCGACGCCTCGCTGTCCGGGGCGGCGGCGGAGAACCACCCCTGCCCCGAAAGGACCGACACGTGGCAGCCCCTCAGCCCGCAACGCCCCCCGGACACACCGACGACTGGTGGCGCGGTGCCGCCATCTACCAGGTGTATCCGCGCAGCTTCGCCGACGGCGACGGTGACGGCACCGGGGACCTCGCGGGCGTCCGGTCGAGATTGCCCTACCTCGCCGAACTGGGCGTCGACGCGATCTGGTTCACCCCCTGGTACCTGTCCCCGCTCGCCGACGGCGGCTACGACGTCGCCGACTACCGCGTCATCGACCCGGCCTTCGGAGACCTGGCCGAGGCGGAGCGGCTGATCGCCGAGGCCCGCGGACTCGGCATCCGCACCATCGTGGACATCGTGCCCAACCACGTCTCCGACCAGCACGCCTGGTTCCGGGCCGCACTCGCCGCCGGTCCCGGCAGCCCCGAACGCAAGCTCTTCCACTTCCGCCCCGGCCGCGGCGAACACGGCGAACTCCCGCCCAACGACTGGCCCTCGCAGTTCTCCGGCCAGACCTGGACCCGGGTCGAGGACGGCGAGTGGTACCTGCACCTGTTCACCCCGCAGCAGCCCGACCTCAACTGGGCGCATCCCGCCGTGCGGGAGGAGCACGAGGAGGTGCTGCGGTTCTGGTTCGAACGCGGAGTGGCGGGCGTGCGCATCGATTCCGCCGCACTGCCCGCCAAGGACCCCGACCTGCCCGAGTTCGTGGAGGGCCGCGACCCGCACCCGTACATCGACCGGGACGACCTGCACGAGATCTACCGTTCCTGGCGGCGCATCGCCGACGAGTACGGGGGTGTCTTCGTCGGTGAGGTGTGGCTGCCCGACTCCGAACGCTTCGCGCGCTACCTGCGCCCCGACGAACTGCACACCGCCTTCAACTTCAGTTTCCTGTCCTGCCCCTGGGACGCGGACAGACTGCGCGCGGCCATCGACGACACCCTCGCCGAACACGCCCCGGTCGGCGCGCCGGCCACCTGGGTGCTGTGCAACCACGACGTCACCCGCACGGTCACCCGCTACGGGCGTCAGGACACCGGGTTCGACTTCGCCACCAAGACCTACGGCACACCGACCGACCTGCGGCTCGGCACCCGCAGGGCCCGCGCCGCCGCCCTGCTCACCCTTGCCCTGCCCGGCTCCGTCTACCTCTACCAGGGCGAGGAGTTGGGACTGCCCGAGGCGGAGATCCCCCGGGACCGCATCCAGGACCCGATGCACTTCCGCTCCGGCGGCACAGACCCGGGCCGCGACGGCTGCCGGGTCCCGCTCCCATGGACGGCCGACGCCCCGTACGCGGGATTCGGCTCGGCCGTCGAACCCTGGCTGCCCCAACCGGAGGGCTGGGCCGCCTACGCCGCCGACCACCAGGCCGACGACCCAGGCTCCATGCTCAGCCTCTACCGGGCCGCACTGGAACTGCGCCGAGCCGACCCGGCCCTCGGCGACGGCCCGCTGCAGTGGCTGCCTTCCGCCGACGGCGTCCTCACCTTCCACCGCTCCCCGGACCTCATCTGCGTGGTGAACCTCGCCGACGGCCAGGCCACCCTGCCGGACCACACGGAGGTCCTTCTCTCCAGCGGGCCACTGGACACCGAAGGCCGACTGCCCTCCGACACGGCGGTGTGGCTGCGGAGTTGACGGCACCCCGGCCGGCGGCGGGTCAGAAGTGGGTGGTGACGCCGAAGACCCGCCGTAGCTGAGCCATGTCATGACGGTCGCGGTCGGCCGGCTCGTACCCCTGGTGGAAGGAGACCTGCTGCTCGGCCGACAGACAGGGGACGGTCGTCCCCCGGATCGTGCCGCTGACGAAGCACCGGGCGGGGTACGCGAACGGGCGGTGCGGGTCCAGGGAGGCCTGCACCGCGGACCCGTCCGAGGCGAAGACCAGCGGGTGCAGGTCGATCTCGCGGCCGTGCGGATCCGTGAGCACGAACCGCACGGGACGCCAGTCGACCGTCTCGGCGAACCCGGCCTCCGCCAGGGCCGCCACGACGGTCTCCTCCTGGTCCTCGCGGTGCATCAGATCCAGGTCGCGGTGCGGACGGGTCTGCTCTCCCACGAGGGCGTCGATGCCCCACCCCCCGCCCACCCAGACGTCGACGGCCGCCTCACGCAACACGGCGAGCGCGGACAGTACGTCCTCAGCGGTCATCACGCGAGCACGGTAGCCGGTCGACGACCGGGCGGACGAACGGATTTCGGGCAGCCGGGAGCCTGCCGGCAGCGGGGAAGCCACCGCCGGCCGGGAACCTACTTCTCCAGCGCCGTGACTCCCGCCCGGGCGTACTTCTCGTCGAGGTCGCCCGACGGCGCGCCCGCCACGCCGACGCCCGCGATCGGCGCACCCTTCGCGGTGACCGGCGCACCACCCGCGAGGAACAGGGTGCCCGGGATGTCCTTCAGGTTCGGGGCCTGCTCCAGGCGCTTGGCCAGCTCGGAGGTGGGCGCGTTCCACGACACCGCCGTGTACGCCTTCTTCGCGGCGGACTCGTACGACTGCGGTCCTGCGCCGTCGCCGCGCAGGGTCACCACGGTGTTGCCGTCGCGGTCGACGACGGCGACGGAGACGCGCTGGTTGTCCTTGCGTGCCGCGTCGAGTGCCGCCTGAGCGGCCCGGCTGGCGGCGTCGACCGTGAGGCGGGTGGACTGCGTCAGGTTCTTGTTCGAGGCGTCGGCCTTCACCGCTGCCTGGGCGGCGGGCACCGACGAGGTGGCGCTCGCCGACCAGGCGCCGAGGCCGCCGAGGGTGACGGCGGCGACGAGGGCGCCACCGGTGACGACGCGGGTACGGCGGGAGACCTTCTTGACGTGCTTCATGGCTGCCCATTCCTCAAGGTGTGCGGATGGATGTGTAGGGGTGGAGGTGGCGGCCCCTGCTGTGCGGCGGGCCGTCCTTCTCTGTCATCCATCGTGGGTCCGGGCACGGCGCCCGACGGTCGGTGCATCGGCTGTACGCGGCGCGCGGATCGGTCGATGCGGGCATCAACCGATCGGTTGATCCCCCGGCCCTCCCGTTGGGCGACAATGGAGGTGTTCACCCAGTTCAGGAGCGCTTCAGGAGCAATTCAGGAGGACTACGTGCGGTCCGATCAGAGCGGTTCGCCCCCGGGGCCGCGTCCCGGCGAGGCGGTTCCCGCCGGCGATCCGGACGAGCGCCGACTGGCCCTGGTCATGCATGTCGTCTTCTTCGTGCTGCTGGCCACCTCCCTGACCCGTTTCGTCCAGCGCCACGCCGAGGAGCCACGCGCTCCCTGGGTGATCGGTCTTGCCGTCGTACTGGCGGTCCTCTACGCGATCGACACGGCCCTGACCACGGCCGAAGCACCCCGCGGGGCGGTTCCGTCGCGCGGCCCCGGCTCATGGCCGCCCGCGCCACGGCTGATCCGGCTGGGGGCGGTCGTGGCCACCTGGGCGGTGCTCGTCGTCGGCGCGCCGAGTTTCGCGTGGGTGGCGGTGCCGCTGTTCTACGCCGCGCTGCGGGCTCTGCCGCCCGTCGCCGCGTACCTCCTCGTCGCGTTCCTGACGCTCCTCGTCGTCTCCGCGCAGCTCGCGCTGGCGCCGCGGTTCAGCCTCGACCTGGTCGTCGGACCCATGGCCGTCGCCACCCTCGCCACCGCGGTCTTCGTGCACATGCGGCGACAGGCGGCCCGGCAGCGCGTCCTCATCGACGACCTGATCGGCACCCGCCGGGAGCTCGCGGCCACCGAGCGCCGCGAGGGTGTCCTCGCCGAGCGTCAGCGGCTGTCCATGGAGATCCACGACACTCTCGCCCAGGGGCTGTCCAGCCAGCAGATGCTGCTCCAGGCCGCGCTGCGGACGTGGGACACCGACCCGGCCAAGGCCCGTGCGCACGTCCGTACCGCCACGTCCGTCACCGAGCACAACCTCGCCGAGGCGCGCCGCTTCGTGCACGACCTCGCGCCCGCCGACCTCGCCAGGGGCGGCGGCCTCGAAGCCGCGCTGCGCGCTCTCGCGGCGCGGGAATCCGGCGCGGGGCTGCGTGTCCGCGTGCACATCGACGGCGACGGTGACGGTGTCGGCGCTGGTGTCGGTGGTGGCGGAGGTACGGTCGCGCCGGCCGACCGTGCGCAGTCCGCGCTCCTGCGGATCGCGCAGGGCGCGCTCGCCAACGTCCGGGAGCACTCGGGCGCCACCGACGCCGCGCTCACGCTCACCCGGCTCGACGACCAGGTGGTCCTGGACGTCGCCGACAACGGGCGCGGGTTCGACCCCGCCGCCGTCACCGACGCTCCGTCCGGCGAGCGCGGACACGGGATCCGGGCGATGCGGGCGCGGGTACGGCAGCTCGGTGGCACGCTGGCCATCGAGTCCGTGCCGGGGGAGGGCGCCGTCCTGACCGCCACCGTTCCGATCGCCCCGCACACCGAGGAGACGCCGCGATGACCGATGCGCCCGTACGCCTCCTGGTGTGTGACGACCATGCCGTCGTACGCGCCGGGCTGCTCGCCCTGCTCGACAGCGAACCCGACATCGAGGTGGTGGGGCAGGCGGGCACCGGGGAGGAGGCGCTCGCTCTGGCCGCGCGGCTCACCCCCGACGTGGTGCTGATGGACCTGCAGCTCGGTGAGGGCATGGACGGGGTGGCGACGACCCGCCGGCTGACCAGCGGGCCCGGCGCCCCGCACGTCCTGGTCCTGACCACGTACGACACCGACGCGGACATCACCCGGGCGATCGAGGCCGGGGCGACGGGGTATCTGCTGAAGGCCGAGCGCCCGGAGGAGCTGTTCGCGGCGATCCGGGCGGCGGCGCGAGGGCGTACGACGCTGTCGGCGCCCGTGGCCAGCCGGGTCATGGCGAACCTGCGGGCGCCGCGGGCCGTGCTGACGGATCGCGAGCGGGACATTCTCGGGCAGCTGGCCCGGGGGCTCGGCAACCGGGAGATCGCGCGGGCGCTGTTCATCAGCGAGGCGACGGTGAAGACGCATCTGGGGCGCGTCTACGCCAAGCTCGGTGTCGATACGCGGGCGGGGGCGGTATCCGTGGCGAAGGAACGCCGCCTCATCCCGTGACGGGGGGGCTGACCGACCGTCTTAACCCGCGGGCCGGTGGTGGCCGGCCGCGCAGTTCCCCGCGCCCCTAAAAGCCGGGGGCTGACCGAGGGGTTTTCGTCTGCGGACCGACGGTGGCTGGCCGCGCAGTTCCCCGCGCCCCTAAAGGCAGGGGGCGCGCTCTTCAGGGGCGCGGGGAAC
>NZ_JBHWZP010000486.1:0-5311 GCF_042728395.1 Streptomyces sp. NPDC060205 | reverse complement strand
AGCCTGAAGGCAAAAGCTGGGGCGCAGCCCCGCTTTTGAGGGGCGCGAGGAACTGCGCGACAAGCCCCCACCGAACCCGCAGATACGGACGCGCGTGGGCGTTGTTTTTTAGGGGCGCGGGGAACTGCGCGGCCAGCCCCCACCGGGCCGCAGGTGGGGACGTGCGCGGCTTTTGTCTGTCAGGGGCGCGGGGAACTGCGCGAGCGGCCCCCGGACCCGCAGGGCGGATGGAGTCGGTGGGGCGGAGCCGGAGGGCCCGGCGTGCGGCGCGTGCGCGTGCGTGCTTCGCTGGGCGGGTGAGCGGCGGCACGGAGCAGAGCACCCGGGCCCAGCGGCAGCAACTGCTCCGCGTGCGCGGACGCAGCGTCGCCTGGGCACCCCCACTGCTCCTCCTCGCCGCGATCGCCGTGATCGACAGCAACACCTCGGGCGAGTTCAGGATCATCTCCTGGATCGTCCTGGTCCCGGGCATCGCCGCGGCCATCTGCGGAGTCAGAGGCACGGCCGTCCTCGCCGCCCTCGCCCTCATCACGTACATCGAGGTGGACGCGGCCTGGCCGCACCAGGACCAGACCGGTCTGCCCGACTTCATCCTCGTCGCCGTGGGCGGCGCCCTGGCCACCACGGCGTGTGCCGTACGCGTGCGCGAAGAGCGCCGCATGCTGCACATGCGGGACGTCGCCGACACGACCCGCCGTACCGTGCTGCGCCCGATGCCCACCCCCTGGGCCGGCCTGGACCACGCGGCCGTCTACCTCGCCGCCGACAGCGAGGCCCGCGTCGGCGGCGACTTCTACGACATCCAGCCCGGCCCGCACGGCACCCGCGTCCTCCTCGGTGACGTCCAGGGCAAGGGCCTGCCCGCGGTGGACGCCGCCGCCGCGCTGCTGGGCACGTTCCGCGAGTCCGCGTACCACGAGGCGTCCCTGGCCGTCGTCGCCGAACGGCTGGAGACCCGGATGCGCCGCCAGCGGCAGTACGTGGCGGACCTGGGCGAGGAACCGGCCCGCGGCGTGGAACGCTTCGCGACGGCGGTCCTCGTCGGGTTCCCGCCGCCGGGCGCGGCCGACGGCCACATCGAGGTCGTGAACTTCGGGCACGAGCCCCCGCTGGTGGCCGGACCGTCCGGGGTGCGCCTCCTGCCGCCCGGCGACGGCCTGCCGCTCGGTTTCGGCGGGCTGGCCGGTCCTGCCTCGGGCGTCCCGCCGGTCCGCCGGGTCCCCTTCGCCGCCGACGAGACCCTGCTGCTCGTCACGGACGGCGTGACCGAGGCGCGGGACGCCGAGGGCGTCTTCTTCCCGCTCCATGAGCGGGTCGCCCTGGCCGTCTCCGTCGACCCCGGCCTCACCCACCCTCGGCACCTGGTGGAACTGGTCCGCGAGGGCACCCTCCGCCACAGCACGGGCCACCTGGTGGACGACACGACCATCTTCGCGGTCCGCCCGGTTCGTGGCTGAGACGGCGGCCGAACAAACCGCCATCACCCACCCCCTATCGCCCCCACCACAACCCCCTTTGCACCCGCACCGGTTACCGTGCTGCCGTAGTGATCGAAGGGGAAGTGAAGGGGAGGGAGACGGCGATGCCCGGAACCGTACTGCTGATCGCGGCGTCGCCGGTGGGCAAGGGCTGCCTCGTCGACGCCGCGTCCGTGCTCCCCGTACTCGCCGCGGTGGCCCCCTCCGTGCTCTCGGGCACCGATACGGCGAACGTCGTCGAACTCGCCGACCCGCTGCAGCCGCAGGCCGTCCTGACCCGGCTGCGGGCCGCCGCGACGGCCCCCGGGCCGCTGACGGTCTTCCTCACCGGGCAGCTCCAACTGGACCGCAGGCAGCGGCGTCCGCACCTGGCGCTCGCCCGGACGACCCCGGCGACCGTCCGCTACACGGGCTTCCCGTGGCACTGGATCCGTGAGGAACTCCGGCTGCGCGCCCCGGGCAGCACGACCCTCCTCGTCGATCTGCACACCGACGCGGAGACCTGGCAGCACCTGGCCGGCCAGCCTCTCACCGGGGGTCCAGGAGTCGCGCTGTACGGCCGCGTGGCCCCGCCTCCCCCGCGCCGCGCGACGGCGGTACCCACGTACATGAAGTCCCTGGCCACGATCCTGCGCAGCGGTCACCGCCCGCCGCTCGCGCAGCTCCATCAGCAGGCGCTGACCCGCTCGTACGGCGAGGACCCCGACTCCGCCCACCGGGACCTGGTCCTCGCGGTCGAACCCAGGTACCGGGCAGGGGTCCCGATGCCGGGCCCGGCGACGGCCCACGGATACGCGGCGGCACCGGCACCCGCACCCATGTCGGTCCCTGTGCCCCACCCCGCATCTGTGCCCCACCCCGCATCCGTGCCCGCCCCCGCGACGGCGCCCGCTCCCCTGTCCGTGCCCGCGCCCTACCTCGCCGCCGTGCCCATGCCCGCGGCCCCGCCCGTGACGCTGCCGGTTCCCGTGCCCGAGGCGGCCCCGGTGGATCCGCACGCGGAGATCACCGCCGCCGTGCAGAGCGGCCGGCACGCCGAGGCCGCCGTGCTGGCCGAGCAGTGGGAGCGGACCGCGCTGCGGAGGTACGGGCCGGGCGCCGACGAGGTCGTGCACTGGATGGAGGTGCGCGCGGACCTGGCCATGTTCGCGGGCGACGCCGAGCTGAGCTGCCGGATCTGGCTCGCGGTGGCCGACGCGCGGCTGACCGCGGGGCAGCCCGCCGACGCCACCGCCGTCGAGGCGGCCGTCGACCGGGCGCACCACCAGTGGGGCCGGATCGGCGACTCCGCGCGGGCCCGCGAGCTGGGATTCGCGCTGGCGGACCTGCGCGGACGGGTTCCCGGGCGCCGGCAGGGCGCGCTGGACGACATCCGCCGCAACCTCAGCCGCCTCGGTACCCAGGTGAGTCCTTAGCCAGGACCTAGCCGGCGAACATCTCCAGCGCGCCCGACACCAGCGTCCGTACGCCGGGCCCGACCGTCGCCGGATCGGGCGCGAAGTGCGGGCTGTGGTTGCTGGGGACGGCGGCGAGCTGCTCCAGGAGATCGCCCCCGGCCCCGGCGGCGGCCGCGTTCCAGACCTCCGCGGGTGTGCTCGTCACGAACCAGTACGCGTACGGGAGTCCGCCGCCGGCTCCGTCCTCCGCGAGGAGCGGGAAGTCCTCGCTGCCCATGACCGGGCCGAAGTCGAGGACCGTGCCCGCGCCGAAGACCTCGCCGTGCACGGCCGCGACCCGGCGGTCGGTGTCGGCGTCGTTCACGGTCACCGGGAAACTCCCGCTCACCGTCACGGTGGGTTCGCGCGGGCAGCCCGCCGCCGCGCACTCGCCCGCCGCGATCCGCCGGACCGAGGCGAGCATCCGCTCCCGTACCTCGGCGGACTGCGTACGGAGGTTGAGGGAGATCCGGGCCTCGGCGGGGATGATGTTGTGCCGGGTGCCCGCCTCGATGCGTCCCACGGTCAGTACGGCCGACTCGCGGGCCGCGATCTCACGCGAGACCACGCTCTGCAGCCGCGTCACGATGTACGCGGCCGTCACCACCGGGTCCACGGTCGCCTCGGGCCGTGAACCGTGCCCGCCCACCCCGTGCACGACGATGTCGACGTCCGTGGACGCCGACATGATCAGGCCGGGCGTGTGCGCGAACAGTCCGGCCGGGCCGGGGGCCGCGTGCTGGGCCAGCAGTACGTCCGGGCGGGGGAAACGCTCGTACAGGCCGTCCGCCACCATCGCGGCGGCGCCCGTACCGGTCTCCTCGGCGGGCTGTCCGACCACCAGGAGCGTGCCGGACCAGGTGTCCCGCCCGGCGGCGAGCGCCGCGGCGGCGCCGGTCAGCCAGGTGACGTGCAGGTCGTGGCCGCAGGCGTGCATGACACCGGGGTTCTCGGAGGCGTACGGCAGCCCGGTCTCCTCGGTGACCGGCAGCGCGTCCATGTCGCCGCGCAGCAGGACGGTCGGCCCGTCGCCGTTGCGCAGCACCCCGACGACCCCCGGGCCACCGGTGCCGCCGACGCCCTCGGCCGTCTCGTACCCGGCCTCGCGCAGGCGTCCGGCGAGGACCCCGGCCGTGCGGTGTTCGCGTGCCGACAGCTCGGGGTGCCGGTGCAGGTCGCGGTACAGGTCCTCCAGCGCGGGCAGCGGAAGGTCGGCGGTGAGGTCCAGGGCGGTGCGCGCGGCGGCGGAGGGCCCGACGGCGCCGGGTCCTGCGGCGTCCGGTCCTGCGGCGGAGGGTTCGGCGGGAGAGGTCACCTCGTCAGCGTATGCGGGGCGTGTCACCCGAATGGCGGTGTTCGGCGCGGTCGCGGCGGGGTGTCGCTGCTATCCACGAGGGAGGGGGACGACACCCACCGAAGGAAGTGCGGCATGGCAGGCACGCTCGCCATCAACTTCACCCAGGGGCTCGACGACGCCTGGTCGAAGATCGCGACATTCGTCCCCAAACTCATCGGGTTCCTCGTCATCCTGGTGATCGGCTGGGTCATCTCGAAGATGATCGCCCGCGTACTGGACCGGGTCCTGCGCAAGGTGGGCTCCGAGCGCCTGTCGGAGCGGGCCGGCACGGAACGGCTGCTGAGCGACTCCAAGTACGACATGACGGGGATCGTCTGCAAGATCGTGTACTACGCCCTGATGCTGATCACGCTGCAGCTCGCGCTCGGCGTCTTCGGCGCGAACCCCGTCAGCGAGATGATCAACGGGATCGTGGCGTGGCTGCCGCGCGGCATCGTCGCCGTGGTCCTCGTGGTGATCGCGATGGCCATCGCGAACGGCGTACGCACGATCGTGGGCAGCGCGCTGTCCTCCGTCTCCTACGGGAGGACGGTGGCGACCATGATGTGGGCCTGCATCCTCGCGCTGGGCGTCATCGCGGCGCTGGGCCAGGCGGGCATCGCGACGGCCGTCACCCAGCCGGTCCTGTACGCGGCGCTCGCGGCCGTGGCGGGCATCCTGATCGTCGGCGTCGGCGGCGGCATGATCATGCCGATGCGGCAGCGGTGGGAGCGGTGGCTGTCCACCGCGGAGCGGGAGTCGCAGAACGCGAAGGGGAGCATGTCGGCGTATCAGTCGGGCCGTGACGACGCGCTGCGCGGGCAGCCGGCCCGCGAGCGGACGGACCGGGCCGGAGGCCCGGGCTCGACGATGGACATGTGACGGCCGGAACTCACCTGCGGCCCGGTGGGGGCGGGCCGCGCAGTTCCCCGCGCCCCTAGGGGTAGGGCGTCCGCTGGAATACAGTCTGCGGGCCGGTGGGGGTCACCCGCGCAGTTCCCCGCGCCCCTAAAAGACGAAAGGCAGGGGCGCAGCCCCGCTTTTCAGGGGCGCGGGGAACC
>NZ_JBHWZP010000485.1:0-5313 GCF_042728395.1 Streptomyces sp. NPDC060205 | reverse complement strand
CGCCCGCGTCGGCCGCGTCCCGGCTAGCTGCCGGCGGAGCCCACGACCGCGAGCGCCAGCTCGTGCGCGTTGGCGTACCGCTCCTTGTCCGGCAGACGATCCAGCGAGTCGGCCAGCTGTTCGGGCGCGTACTGCTCGCGCAGCACACCGACCAGCTCCCGCGGCCCCGCGGGGAACGACGTACGGCCCAGACTCCGCGCCAGTTCGAGGCGCACCGCCGCCACGGTCGTACTGCCCGCGCCCGGCCGCACCGGGCCCCCGGCAACCGTCGGATCGTCGTCCGCGACCGGCTCCGGGTCGTGCCACTCCTCCGCCCGGGTCGGATGGCCCGACCTCAGCAGACCCTGCAGTTCGTGCTTCATCTCCTCGTCCCGGTGGGCGCTGAGGCGGTTGCTGCCTCGCTCCATGTGTCCCTCCAGATGTTCGGGGTGACCCCCCGCGTACCCGAGCCCCGCACATCGACACGAGGTCTTGGGGTCCTGGTGCGAGCCGGCCTCGACCGGTTCCGGGATCCGTGTGTTTGCCCTGTGCAACCCGGGGCAGGCGGACACTCAGTGCTTCGGACAGGAGGCACGTCCGTGGGAGTCGCGTCCCGCCCCACGGGTGTGCCCGTCCGGCTCAGGGTGCGCTCTCACGGTTGACCGTCCAACCGGAGCACCCTCAAGAGAGTTGCAGGCATCATGCGCACTCACGCGAGCGCCAGGCACCATCCGCACGACGACGCCCCCGACACCGCGGAGGACTTCCGCATACTCGCCTCGCTGCCTCCGGGCCGGTCGCGCGACACTCTGCGCGACCAGATCATCGAGGCCTGGCTGCCCATGGCGGAGCGGCTGGCCGGCCGGTTCCGCAGCCGCGGTGAGAACTTCGAGGACCTGCGTCAGGTCGCGGCGCTCGGTCTGGTCAAGGCCGTCGACCGCTACGACCCCGAGCGCGGCAACGCCTTCGAGAGCTACGCCGTGCCGACCGTCACCGGTGAGATCAAGCGTCACTTCCGTGACCACATGTGGACCCTGCACGTACCGCGCCGGGTCCAGGACCTGCGCAACCGCGTCCGCTTCGCGCGTCAGGAACTGTCCCAGACCATCTCCGGCCGACAGCCCACGGTCGAGGAGATCGCCGCGCACGCGCAGATGAGCGAGGACGACGTACGCACCGGCCTGGAGGCGCTGGAGAGCTTCACGGCGCTCTCGCTGGACGCCGAACTGCCGGGCAGCGAGGACGGCTACTCCCTGAGCGACGCGATGGGCTCCGCCGACCCGGCCCTCGACATCGTGATCGACCGCGAGTCGGTCAAGCCCCGTCTGGAAGCCCTGTCCGAACGCGAACGGACCATCCTTTACATGCGGTTCTTCAGCGACATGACGCAGAGCCGTATCGCCGAACAGCTCGGCATCTCCCAGATGCATGTCTCCCGGCTGATCAGCCGCTGCTGCGACCGGCTGCGGGACCAGGTCATGCAGGACGTCGCGTGACACCTCCGGCGCCCGCGTGACGCCGACGGCACAGGCGGGTGCGGTGTCACCCGCTCGGACGTCCGCGTGGCACGAATGGTGTCCGGCCGCGCGCGCCGCGGGCGCGGGCGGGCTCTGATGGACTGCGGGGCATGCCGGTCGTGCCCCGCCTCCGCCGCCGTACCCGGGCGTGGGGGTCCCCAGCCGACGGCCGAAGGAGACCGACCCCATGCCGCTGAGCCGTACCGCTCGCGCACTGTCCGCCACCGCTTTCACCACCCTCGTACTCGGCACCGCCGCGTCGGCCGCGTCCGCGGACCCGGGGGCGGAGGTCAGCCCGCGCACGGTGGACCCGGGCGGCAGCGTCACCGTCTCCGTCACCTGCGCATCGACCGGCGGGCACCCGCCCGAAACCATCGACGCCACCTCCGACGCCTTCGAACACGGCACCGTGCGGCTGCACAGGAGCGGGCACTCCGAGCACCGCGGACACGACGGACGCAAGGACGACCCTGCCGGGATGGAGGATCCGGCCGGTACGGACGACCCCGCCGCGTTGGACGACACCGACGAGAGGGACGATCCCGCCGCCTTGGACGACCCGGCCGGCGACGAGGATCCGGTGGGCCCGGACGACGTGGGTCCGCCGGCAGTCGCCGAGGAGCCCGCGGGCGTCGACGACCTGGGAGGCCGGGACGACCCCGCGGGCAAGGAGGAGGCGCGGGGCGATCTCACCTACAGCGGCACCGCCCGTATCGCGCCCGCCGCGGACTTCGAGGAGGGCGGCGGCCCGGACGGCGGCGGCAAGACCTCCGAGTGGCGGGCCGAGGGCGTCTGCCCGGCGGCGCCCGGCGGCCGGGGCAAGGAGTGGAGCGCGACCTTCACCGTCTCCCTGGGCGCGTCCCACGACGGTTCCCACGGCACGCGGGTCCCGCACGGGGTGCACGCCGGTGAGGGCGGCACCTTCAACGACTCCACGGCTGCGCTGGTGGCCGGCGGCGTCCTCATCGCGGGCGCGCTCGGCGCCGCGGCCCACCGGCTGCGCCACCGGGACTCGTCCGCGGACGGCTGAAGAAGCGGACGGCTGACGCGGATGGCTGACGCGGACGGCTGACGCGGGCCACCGGCGCTGAGCGCTGACGTGAACGCCCGGCCGAACGCCGCAGCCGAACGGCCCAGCCGAACGGCCGAGCCGAACGCCCCATCCTATCGGCCGAGTTGGTGAAGTGGATCACTGGGTACGGGGATCCCGGAAGCACGACCGGCACCGTCGGAATCCGGTCCCGGTCCGAGGGGTCCAGGGAGCACTGCGCGGAGGTACACAGATGCGGCGGACCGAACCGGAAGGGCACGGACCTGTCCGTTACGGCCCGCCCCTCCCGGGCCACGGCCTGCCACCCCCGCCCGGACTCGTCGCCGCCGCGGCCGGCACGCACACCGAACCGACCGGCGGGAGCGCCGCACTCCTGGACGCCGCCCGCGGCTACTGGACCCGGCGCGGACTGCCCGCCGACCGCGACCGGACCGTCGCGGCGCCCGGCGCCCCCGCCCTGCTCCTCGCACTGACCGCGGCACTCGGCGGTGACGTGCTGCTGCCCCGCCCCTGCGCGGCCTGGTGGACACCGCAGGCCCGGCTGCTGGGCGCGTCCGTCTTCCCCGTGAGTACGCCCGCCGAGTGCGGCGGCGTCCCGGACCCGTACGCCCTCCTGGAGACCGTGCGCCGGGTGCGTGCCGAGGGCGGCGATCCGCGGCTGCTCGTGCTGTCCGTCGCCGACGATCCCGCCGCGACCGTCGCGCCGCCCGAACTCGTCCACGAGACCATCGAGGCCGCCGCCGGTGAGGGCCTGCACGTGGTCAGCGACGAGACCTGGCGCGACACGCTGCACGAACCGCGGGACACCGTCCTGATCGGGCCCGCCGAGATGCTGCCCGACCGGGTCACCGTCCTGACCGACCTGTGCGGCCCGTTCCTCCCGGCCGGCTGGCCCGCCGCGATCGCCCGCTTCCCCGGCAACGACACCGGCACCCTGCTGCGCGACCGCGTCCTCGACGTCCTCACCGCCCTCGACGCGCGGATCGCCGCGCCGGTCGCCTCCGCCGCCGCGTACGCGCTCGGCGAACCCGACGAGATCACACACCGCCTCACCGCGTCCGTACGGCTGCACGCGCGCGTGGCCGCCGCCGCGCACCGGACGCTCACCACGGCGGGCGCCCTCGTCCGGCCGCCCCGGGCAGGACGTCACCTGTACGCCGACCTCGGCCCGCTGCGGTCCGCGCTCGGCGCGCGCGGGGTCGGTGACGCGCAGGAACTGGAGGACTTCCTCAGCGCCCGGCTGGGCATGCCGGCGCCCGGCGGCCACCGCTTCGGGGACGATCTCGGCGCCCTGCGCGTGCGGCTGTGCACCGGGCCGTTCCTCGGCACAACCGACGACGAGCGCATGGCGTCTCTTGTGTCACCTGAACCTCTGGAACTGCCCCATGTGGAAAGCATGTTGAGTCTGCTGGGATCGACCTTCGACGATCTCCGCGACGACGATGACGCTCGGCGACGGGAGTCCCCTCGATGACGCAGCAGTCCGAGTCGGCCACCACCACGACCACCACGCCCTCCGGCCCGCCCGATGCCGAAGGGCCGCTCGCGGCGCCGCGGCCCCTCGGTGAACGGCGGCTGTGGCCCCGTTCCTTCGCCGGGCGGCTCACCGCACCGCTGCCCGGCCTCAGCGGCTTCGCGCGGTTCGCGCGCGAGGGGGCGCTGCGGCCGGGTCCCGAAGGGCTCGCCGACATCCCCCGACTGCCGTACGCACCGGAGCCGTTGCCCCGGGTCGACTCCGACACGGTCGCCGTCTCCTGGGCGGGGCACGCCAGTTGGGTGGTCCGGATCGGGGGCCTCACGGTGCTCACCGACCCGGTCTGGTCCCGCAGGATCCTCGGAACTCCCGCCCGGATCACGCCGGTCGGCGTCCCCTGGAGCGCGCTGCCGCGTGTCGACGCGGTCGTCATCAGCCACAACCACTACGACCACCTCGACGCCCCGACCCTGCGCCGGCTCCCGCGCGACACCCCGGTGTTCGTCCCGGCGGGCCTCGGCCGGTGGTTCCGGCGCCGGCGCTTCACCCGGGTCACCGAGCTGGACTGGTGGGAGGCGGCCGAACTGCGCGGTGTCCGCCTGGACTTCGTGCCGGCCCATCACTGGTCCAAGCGCAGCCTCCACGACACGTGCCGCACGCTGTGGGGCGGTTGGGTGCTGACCGCGCCCGACGGCAGGCGGGTGTACTTCGCGGGGGACACGGGGTACGGGCACTGGTTCGCCCGGATCGGGGCGCGCTACCCCGGCATCGACCTGGCGCTGCTGCCGATCGGCGCGTACGACCCGCGATGGTGGCTGAGTGATGTGCACTGCGATCCGGAGGACGCGGTGCGGGCGGCGCGGGACGTCGGTGCGCGGCGGATGGCTCCGATGCACTGGGCCACGTTCGTCCTGTCGGCCGAGCCCGTCCTGGAACCGCTGACGCGGGTCCGTGCGGCGTGGGCGGCGGCGGGCCTGCCCCGAGAAAACCTCTGGGACCTCCCGGTGGGAGCATCCCGAATCCTCCCGTGACGGCTCCCACGGGGGCCTCGCGGTTGCCTGTCCACCGCGGGCTGGCGGGGGCGAGCCGCGCAGTTCCCCGCGCCCCTGAGGGGCCGCGGGGCCTGCGGGGGCCTCCGCGTCCGGCCGGGCCCCGTCAGGGGCGCGGGGAACGGCGCGGCCAGCCACGACGAACCCGCAGGTGCGGGCACCCCTGCGGGGGCCTTGCGGTTGCCTGTCCACCGCGGCCCGGTGGGGGTGGCCCGCGCCGTTCCCCCCGCCCCACAGGGTGCT
>NZ_JBHWZP010000484.1:0-5327 GCF_042728395.1 Streptomyces sp. NPDC060205 | reverse complement strand
TTTTTTGTTTTTTTTTGGGGGGGGTTTTTTTTTTTTTCACCGCCCCGGGCGGGCCCCCGGCCCCCCCCCCCCCCCCACGGCCATGTGCTTACGAATTGCCTCGGGCTCTCTCCGCTCCCGTCAGCGCAGGTTGGCCGCCCGCCGCTCCATGGCCTCCCGGGCGTCCTCCTCCGACGCGTACACCTCGCACATGTGCCGTCCGTCGGGCGTCGCCGTGTGCTCGACCTCCCACAGGGACAGCTCGCGGCCGTCCCGCAACAGGAACGCGTGCTCGTACAGCGAGAAGCACAGCCCCTTCCGGCCGGCCCGGCACGGCCGCCCGAAGGCCTGGGTGATCTGATGCGCGAACGCCCTGCGCAGCAGCCCGGCCATGTCCTCGCCCGGCCGGTCCGCGTTCTCGGCGCGCCGCAGCAGCCGCCGGCCGTGGTCCGCCGAGTCGTCCGGAACATACGCGTGCAGCGGCTCCGCCACGGCCGACAGCCGCACCAGCAGCGGCAGTTCGAAGTCGGGCGTGTCCACGGGCAGCGGCAGGCGCGCGGTCGCGGTGCGCAGCTCCTCCGCGTCCTCGTAGACCTCGTGCTGGGTGTCGCGGCCCGGAGCGGTGTTGTGGACCAGCTCCCAGAGCGTGAGCGCGCTCCCATCGGCCAGCAGCCACGTGTGCCGGTACGTTTCGCGGTGCAGCCCCGCGCTGTGGTGCGCGGAGTGCAGGGAACTGTCGTGCGCCAGCGCCCGGTCGAGCCGCCCTATCGTGTCGTCCGGCAACTCGAAGGAGTTCAGGGCGCGACCGAGGAGTCGCGCGAGATGCTCCTCCGGAGACTCGGGCGACTCGGGTGGCTCGTACGCTGCCGTCTCGTACGGAACGCTCAAGGCTTCTCCCGGCGTTGCTGCATGTCACCTTGTGGGTGCATACCGTAGCCCCTCGGTCGGACATCATGTCCGGGAACCGAGAAAACGTACACACGAAAAACGCCGGGGCCGCGGGAGAAGTTCCCGCGCGGCCCGCGAAACCCACAAAACCCTTAGGTCAGAGGGCACTTCCGGCGGTCCATGCACTCCATGCCATGTTCCAGCCGTTGAGCCCGTTCTCCGGCGAGACCGTCTTGTCGGGGGAGTTCTTGACGGTCACGACGTCCCCGACGAGCGAGTTGTCGAAGAACCACTTGGCGCTCGTGTCGCTCCCGGCGCCCTGCACGTCCGCGAGGCCGATGCAGCCGTGACTCGTGCCCTGCCTCCCGAACGGCGGGTTGCCCTGGTCGTACCAGTAGTTGCCGTGGATGAAGGTCCCCGAGGTCGTCAGCCGCATCGCGTTCGGCACGTCCGCGATGTCGTACTCACCGCCGTAGCCGACCGTGGAGCCGTTCATCCGCGTCTGCCGGAACTTCTCGGAGATCACCATCTGCCCGTTGTACGTGCTGTTGTCCGCGCTGCCCGCCGAGATCGGGACCGTCTTCAGGGTCCGCCCGTCACGCACGACCTTCATGGTCTGCGTGTCGACGTCGACGGTGGACACCTGCGAACGCCCCACCGTGAAGCTGAACGTCTTGTCCTGCACCCCGTAGACGCCCTTCGCGCCCTCGACCCCGTCCAGGTCGACCTTGGTCGTGACCTTGGAACCGGCCTTCCAGTAGTCCTTGGGCCTGAAGTCCAGGCGCTGCACCCCGAACCAGTGCCCGACCACCTTCTGCCCGCTGCTGGACGTGACCTCGATGTGCGACTGGACGGCCTTCCTGTCGGTGATCGCCTTGTCGAAGGTGAAGGACACCGGCATCCCGACCCCGACCTTCGCCCCGCCGTCGGGCGTGTACGTCCCGATGAAGCTGTTGTCCGTGGAGACCGTGGTGAAGGTGGATTCGGCCGCCGCGGTCTTCCCGCTCCCGCCCTTGGCGGTGGCCGATATCCGGTACTTCGTCCCCCGCTCCAGCCGCTTCTCGGGCTTCCAGCTCTTCCCGTCTCCCGCGACCGACCCCGGCACGTCGGCTCCGGACGCCGACTCGGTCATCCTCACCTCGGTCAGCTTCCCGTCGCTGACCTTCACACCGGTCGAGTTGATCGACGCCCCCGCCGAGCCGTTCCTGGCGGAGATCACGATCCGCGCCTCGCCGGACCCACCGGGCTTGTTGTCGGCCTTGGCGTCGCCGCTGCAAGAGGTGAGAGTCAGGGCGCCGACCATCAGGGCGGCACAGGCCACCAGCGTGCGCCTCGCTGTCGAGCCGGGCGTTGTCACGGGCTGCTCCAGGTTCTGGTGATGGGGGACGGGCGGTGGATCCGCTCCATGGACAGAAGATCCATGAACAAGGAGCGCAACTCCGACCGCCCGGGTTCCCACACCCCGCCCCTGACACCAGCACGTGACAGAGTCGGGACAATCCCGACCCCGCAACCACACTTGCCCGCCGGGCAATTGGCCGACCGCTCCCGAGGACCGCCCTCTTCCGCTCCACCTCCTCCCGGGGACCCGCCCCCTACCCCCTCCCGTACAACTCCCCGTGCGACAGCCACACTCCGCCCGGGCCCTCTGCCGACTCGGCGGTCCGTACCGCTCGTACGATCGCGCGTGTCACCAGGTCGGCGGCTGCGGCCAGGATGTCGTTCAGGGCCAGGGGGTTCTCGGCGGCGAGCGGGTGTGCGCCCGTGGACAGGGCGAACACCGTGTCGCCGTCGTTCAGCAGATGCACCGGCCGGACGGCTCGCGCGATGCCGTCGTGTGCCGTACCCGCCATCTTCTGGGCCTGTGCCTTCGACAGGTCGGCGTCGGTGGCTACCACCGCCAGCGTGGTGTTGAGCGGCGGGACCGAGTTCTTCGCCGCGGCCTCCGCCAGCCGCGCCCGCGCCGCCCGGTGCACCTCCGCGTCCGGACAGCCCAGCTGCCCTTGGACCAACTCGCCGTACAGCGCCCCCTTCTCCGGCTCAAGCACCGAGCCCGCCGCGTTGGCCACGACGAGCGCCGCCACCGTGATTCCCGATGCGAGAACGGCACTCGCGGTGCCGACTCCGCCCTTCATCATTCCGACGGCCGCCCCGGTGCCGGCGCCCACAGACCCCTCCCGTACGGGCCCGCCCGGCTCGCTCGCCGCCGCGGCCTCCACCGCCTCCCGGCCCGTCGCAGCGTCCGGCCGGGCCCGGAAGTCGCCGCCCCGGCCCAGGTCGAAGACGCAGGCCGCCGGCACGACCGGCACTACGTGGTGCGGATCGGGGCCGACCCGCACCCCGCGCCCCCGCTCCTCCAGCCAGGCCATCACGCCCGTCGCCGAGTCCAGCCCGAACGCGCTGCCACCGGTGAGGACGATCGCCTCGACCTTGCGCACCACATTGCGCGGGTCGAGCGCGTCGGTCTCCTTGGTGCCGGGCCCGCCGCCGCGCACGTCCACGGCGGCGACCGCGCCACCTTCCGGGGCCAGGACGACCGTCGTCCCGGTGAGCCAGCCGTCGCCGACCCGCGTGGCATGCCCCACCCGCAGCCCGGTCACATCCGTCAGAGCGTCAACAGTCATGAGCCAAGTGTCGACCCCGGCTCCTCTCGCGGAAGGGACCTCGGCGCACGCCCGGCCGCAGGCTCGCCTGCGCGTACCCTGAAGATATGAGCGAAGCCGGAGCGCCCACCCCGAAACCACGTGAGCCCAAGGCCGCGCTGATCTTCGACGACCCGCTGAGCCGTCCGTCCGAGGACGACACGGACCGCGGGTGGGGCGAGAGGCCGGCCGGCGACAGCGCCGCGGACCTGGCCCGCTTCCTGGACGAGAAGCCGCCCCACCACATCTGACCCCACCCGCGGCCCGGCCGCCGCGGAGCCGCCCCGCAGCCCCTGTCCGTACCGCCCCCTCCCGCCGCTACCGCTCGCTGTGTCCGGAGCCGCGCTGGGCCACCAGGGCGTCGCGGATCTCCTTCAGGACCGCCAGCTCGGTGACCTCGATCACCTCCTGCGTGCTCTCCTTCGCCTTCTGTCGGGCCGCCTGCCGGGCGAGGTACTTCGACATCGGCAGCACCATCAGGAAGTACACGACGGCGGCGGTGATCACGAACGTCAGCGTCGCGCTGAGGACGGTGCCCCACATGATGGGGATGCCGCTGGTCGCGGTTCCCGTCGCCTCGTCGAAGTCGCAGGGTGACTTCAGACACGAGCTGTACTTGTCGAGGTCCTTGGTGCCGAAGGCGCCGACCAGTGGATTGATCACGCCCTTCACCACGGAGTTGACGATGTTGGTGAAGGCAGCGCCGATGACCACCGCGACAGCCAGGTCGACGACGTTCCCGCGCATCAGGAAGGCCTTGAAGCCGTCCCAGATGCTCGGGTCCTTCTTCTTCTCGCTCACCAGGGGGACCCTTCTCGGTTGCACAGACTGTGGAATGAACAGCTCCGCAACCTACGTCAGGGTGCGGCGCCCCTGTCCAATTCCCTGACTCCAACGAGCGACTTGACAGCCACAGCACCACCCGCCTGATCATGCTCAGCACAAGGTCACCGCCAGCCGCGAGGTCACGCCTGCCCCGGCCAGCCGTGCGGCAGTCCTCCTGGGCACGGACAGCACGACCAGCGCCCCACCCTCGGACACGCCCTCCAGGGCCTCCGGGACCTTCGTCACCCGCGCCCCGCGGGCCACCACCCGTGCGTCACCCGCCGTCGTCTGCCCGGCCGCGACCACATCCACCCGATCACCGGCCCTGAGCAGCCGCACGGTCGCACCGTCGGCGATCCGCACGGGCGCCGTCACCATCTCGACCGCCCGCCGCTCCCGCACGGAGTCGACCACCGGCCGGGCCGGCCCCGCACCCCGCGCCCCCACCTCTTGGGGCCCGGCCGCGACAAGGGCCGCCGCCGTCAGGGCCAGCCCCGCCGCCAGAGCCCGTCTCCGACACCGAACCAGCCGGCGCAACTGATAGCGCCCGCCCCGAACCCGTACAGGAGCGAAGTGCGGCACCTGACACGTACCGGGAACGTCCGTGCCCGACGGACGCGAAAAGGAGGACAACTGGCCCACGAGTACCACCGCCTGCGGTCGGAGATCGCTTTCGCCCCCCAGACTGCAGCCTCACCAAAATCCCCGCAGACGCCCGTGGACAGCCCCCCACTTGTGGAAAACCCCACCACCCGAAGGAGCCCTTCCACCCACCCACACGACCCCAAGCCCCAGCACAAGCCCATCGCACCCGCACCCGGCGACGAAACCCAGAGCGAGCCTGCCGGCACCCGGCGACGAAACCCAGAGCGAGCCTGCCGGCACCCGTC
The DNA here is from genome assembly GCF_042728395.1 of Streptomyces sp. NPDC060205. Taxonomy (NCBI): domain Bacteria; kingdom Bacillati; phylum Actinomycetota; class Actinomycetes; order Kitasatosporales; family Streptomycetaceae; genus Streptomyces; species Streptomyces sp. NPDC060205. Next base: position 103 of record NZ_JBHWZP010000484.1, on the reverse strand, counting down.
GACGAGACCAGGGAGCGGGCCGTGCCGGTACGTCGAGTCCGCTGCCCCCGTGCATACGGCTCTCGGTTGGAAGGTCCGGCTTTTTTGCGGGAGCCCTACGCGG
>NZ_JBHWZP010000483.1:0-5348 GCF_042728395.1 Streptomyces sp. NPDC060205 | reverse complement strand
CTCACGCCGTTCAAGTCGGGGAACTTCGAGTTCACCAACCTGAAGCACACGAATGAGGCGTACCGCGACAAGGCGGTGCGGATCATTGAGCTGCTGCGCAGGCACGACACGATTCGCAATTACGTGAACGGTCGCCCTGTCCGGATCACCCTGCACCTGCGGACGAGGGAGACCCCCGCCGATGTGACGGACCGCGGGGATGCCGGTGTCGAGATCAATCTCGCGAGTTACTACTTCGAGAAGTACGACATCGGTTACGTCATGGGGATGCTGGCCCATGAGATCGGTCTGCATCCCCTCGCATCGCAGGACACGAACATCCCTGATGAGGAGTCGATGTTCGCCGGGGTGCCCTTGACCGTTCCGGGGCTGGCGCACCTGACTCCGCCGAGGACCATGAACACGGTTGGGGCGGGCCAGGCCGACCACATCATGGCGGCCTTCCCGAGCAGTACGAGGCACAAGATCTACCGGGACATCGTGCTGGGCATGGCCTCTGATCTGGCGGAGGAGGCGCGGACGGGCGAGGAGGGTGCGAAGGCGAAGGACGTCACGGACCTGGTCGACACCTATTTGATGGACCTGGCCACGATCGCGCTGACCAATGACAAGCGTAAGGACGCGGCCTGGGAGCCGCGGTACACGGCGAAGGTGTACAACGCGTACAAGGAGCAGTTCGCCGCGCAGCTCGCAGCGGACAGCCCCGTGCGGAGTCTGCTCCCGGCGGACAAGAGCTGGTACAACGTCACGAGCAACTTCCTGGGTCTGGGCAGCAGCGTGGCGTTCAACAACCAGGGCGACAGCATCCAGACCGCCACACCCGCCCCGAGTAACACCGAGACCGGCGAGACGCGCCCCCGGCTGACCGGGAACGGCACGGCGGCAGCGTCGCCCACCCGGCCGGCCGGCTCGACGCGTTCCGGGGGATCGCGGGACAGGCGCCCCCGTTTCGTGGTGCGGTCGGGCTTCGATGCGCGGCGGTTCACCTACGACGGTGATCCGGTCACCGACCTCACGGTCCGTATCGCGATGCGTGGTGGCACGGACGGGCAGAACGCCCGCACGTTCGAGCAACTCCTCGACGGCGTGCACGAGTTCCTCAACAACCCTGGCCACCGGCTCCCCAACGGCGACCTGCTGCATGTGACGGTCGAGCTGGTCGATCCCTCGAAATCGCCGCACCTGACCGTGGACTTGACCGGTCGGGACCAGGTGATGGATCAGAAGACCTGGTGGGCGGACGCCACCCCCATACAGCTGGTGCATGAGCTGACCCATCAGCTCGGTCTGCGGGATGAGTATCGGGATGCCGATTCGCCGCAGCGTCCGCACATCCCGGGCAGCCTGCTGGGTGACCTGAACGCGGTGCCTGAGGATTCCTCGCTGGCGGCCGGTGGGCTCCGCGGGCGGCACCTGGCGCTGCTGGGTGCGTTGATCGGGGATGTGACTGCGCGCCCCTCGGAGCCGAGCGCGCAGGAGGACACCGAGCAGGCCTGGGAGCAGGTGCGCAAGAACGCCAAGGAGGTCCGGCGCGAAGCGGTCTGGGTGGACCCGGTCTCGCTGCCCCGGCCGTCCACCGGCGACACGACGACCACCGGCGTCCCGGCCCGCATGCCACAGGGCCCGAACACGACACCTGACTCTGCTACCGCGCCCGCCCCCGGGCCCTTCGTGATGGAGAACTTCGAGTTCACCAACCTGAAGAGTTCGGACGAGCGCTACCGGGCCAAGGCGACCCGGGTCATCGAACTGCTGCGGGACCACCCGACGATCAGTGCGTACGTCGGCAACCGTCCGGTCCGGATCACCTTGCACGTGCGGACGACCGAGCCTCCGGCGGACGTACGTGACCTGGGCGACGACGGCGTTCAGATCAACCTGGCGAGTTACTACTTCGAGAAGTACGACATCGGTTACGTCATGGGGATGCTGGCCCATGAGATCGGCCTGCACCCGCTTGCGTCCCGGGACACGAACATCCCCGACGAGGAGGAGATGTTCGCCGGGGTGCCCTTGGCCGTTCCGGGGCTGTCGCATCTGACACCGCCGCGCACCATGAACACGGTCGGCTCGGGGCAGGCCGACCACATCATGGCCGCCTACCCGAGCAGCACCCGGCACGGGATCTACCGCGACATCGTGGTGAAGATGGCGGAGATGATGGCGGAGTTCGCACAGGCGCAGGTCCCGGGAGCCAAGCTCCAGGACGCCACGGACCTGATGGACTCCTACCTCATGGACCTGGCCTCGATCGCGATCACCGGTGACCACCGGGTGAGGGCTGCGAAGGAACCGGGTAACACCGCCAAGGTCTACAACGAGTACAAGACGTTGCTCGCCGCGCGCATGGCACCGGGCAGTCCCGCCCGAGCGCTCCTGCCCGCCGACAAGGGGATGTTCGGGGTCGTACGGGACTTCGCGACCCTGACCGCGAGTGTGGTCGCCAACAATCGCGGTGACAGCATCCAGCCGCCCGCGCCCGCGCCCGCGCCCGCGCCCGCGTCTACGGCTACTGCCACGTCCACGATCACGCCTCCGTCCACGGACGAGGCCCACCCCCGGCTTCCGCAAGCCACCGACACCGACAGCGCTCAACAGACCGAGGAGAGCATCGAGCAGGCTCCGTCGGCCGCAGCGCGGTTGCGGGGCCCGCGCGACAGCAGGCCGCGGTTCGTGGTGAGGTCGGGCTTCGATGCGCGGCGGTTCACCTATGACGGTGATCCGGTCACCGACCTCACGGTCCGTATCGCGATGCGCGGAGCGGCGGATCAGACGCCACGGGTGTTCGGTCAACTCAGCGCGGGTGTGGCCGAGTTCCTGAACATGCCCGGTCACCGGCTCCCCAACGGCGACCTGCTGCATGTGACAGTCGAGCTGGTCGATCCTTCAGAGTCCCCGCATCTGACGGTGGACTTGGTGGGCCGGGACCAGGCGATGGATCAGGTGGCGTGGTGGGCTGACGCCGACCCCGTACAACTGGTGCATGAGCTGACCCATCAGCTCGGTCTGCGGGATGAGTATCGGGACGCCGACGCCCCTCACCGGCCGCACATTCCGGGCAGCCTGCTGGGTGACCTGAACGCCGCGCCCGAGGACTCCTCGCTGGCCGCCGGTGGGCTTCGCGGGCGGCACCTGGCGCTGCTGGGTGCGTTGATCGGGGATGTGACTGCGCGCCCCTCGGAGCCGAGCGCGCAGGAGGACACCGACCAGGCCTGGGAGGAGGTGCGCAAGAACGCCAAGGAGGTCCGTCGCGAGGCCATCTGGGTGGACCCGGTCTCGCTGCCCCGGCCGGCCACTGAGGGGACGACCGTCACCGAGGTTCCGGCGCGTACGCAGCCGGATGCGGAGCCGGCTGCGTCGGTGCCGGTGCTGCGTCCGTTTAAGTTGGGGAATTTCGAGTTCACGAATCTGAATCAGACGGACCGGTACGTAGATAAGGCGGTGCGGATCGTCGAGTTGCTGGATGAGCACAGCACGATCAAGAGTTTCGTTGACGGTCGTCCGGTGCGGATCACTCTGCATGTGCGGACGACGGAAACGCCCGCCGATGTGCGTGACCTGGGTGCTGCCGGCGTTGAGATCAACCTGGCGAGCTACTACTTCGAGAAGTACGACATCGGTTACATCATGGGGATGTTGTCCCATGAGATCGGTCTGCATCCTCTGGCTTCGAGTAATGCGAAGATTCCTGAGGAGGAGGATCTGTATCGGGGTATGCCTCTGATGGTTCCGGGGCTGGAGTCTCTGAGTACGCCGCGGTTTATGAATACCGAGGGTGCGGGTCAGGCGGATCACATTATGGCCGCGTTCCCGCACACGATTCGGCATGGTATCTATCGCGACATTGTGCTGGAGATGGCCGAAGTGCTTGCCCAGCATGCGCGGGTGGGGGTCGCGAACGCCAAGGCGAAGGACGTCACGGACCTGATCGACACCTATCTCATGGACCTGGCGTCGATCGCGGTCACGAACGACCATCGGGCGCGGGCGGTGCGGGATCCCGCGTATACGGCGAGGGTCTACAACGCGTACAAGGCTCAGTTCGCTGAGCAGTTGGCGCAGGACAGTCCTGTGCGTGCCCTGTTGCCGGGGGACAAGGGCCGGTTCGGTGTTCTCGGTGACTTCGCCGCGCTCGCCACCAGTGTCGGAACGAACAACCGCGGCGACAGCATCCAGCGGCCCGTCGCTCCGGAACCCACTGCGGAACCGACCCCGGAATCCACCCCGGCGGCCCATCCCGGCGAAGCGCGCCCCCGGCTGCCCCAGTCCGACACCGACGCGACGTCGGTGCCTGCCGTGGCCGTCGCGCCGACGCTCACTGCATTCAAGTTGGGGAATTTCGAGTTCACGAACTTGAATCAGACGGACCGGTACGTCGACAAGGCGGTGCGGATCGTCGAGTTGCTGGATGAGCACAGCACGATCAAGAGCTTTGTCGACGGCCGTCCTGTCCGTATCACCTTGCATGTGCGGACGACGGAAACGCCCGCGGATGTGCGTGATCTGGGTGCTGCCGGTGTTGAGATCAACTTGGCGAGTTATTACTTCGAGAAGTATGACATCGGTTACATCATGGGGATGTTGTCCCATGAGATCGGTCTGCATCCTCTGGCTTCGAGTAATGCGAAGATTCCTGAGGAGGAGGATCTGTATCGGGGTATGCCTCTGATGGTTCCGGGGCTGGAGTCTCTGAGTACGCCGCGGTTTATGAATACCGAGGGTGCGGGTCAGGCGGATCACATTATGGCCGCGTTCCCGCACACGATTCGGCATGGTATCTATCGCGACATTGTGCTGGAGATGGCCGAAGTGCTTGCCCAGCATGCGCGGGTGGGGGTCGCGAACGCCAAGGCGAAGGACGTCACGGACCTGATCGACACCTACCTCATGGACCTCGCTTCGATCGCGGTCACCAACGACCATCGGGCGCGGGCGGTGCGGGATCCGGCGTATACGGCGAGGGTTTACAACGCGTACAAGGCTCAGTTCGCCGAGCAACTCGCTGAAGGCAGTCCTGTGCGTGCCCTGTTGCCGGGGGACAAGGGCCGGTTCGGTGTCCTGGGTGACTTCGCCGCGCTCGCGACCAGCGTGGGGACCAACAACCGTGGCGACAGCATCCAGCGGCCTGTGGTTCCGGAACCCACCGCGGAACCGACCCCGGAATCCACCCCGGCGGCCCATCCCGGCGAAGCGCGCCCCCGGCTGCCCCAGAGCAACACCGATGACACGCCGGCCACCGTTGTTGAGCCGACGCTCACGCCGTTCAAGTCGGGGAACTTCGAGTTCACCAACCTGAAGCACACGAATGAGGCGTACCGCGACAAGGCGGTGCGGATCATTGAGCTGCT
>NZ_JBHWZP010000482.1:0-5359 GCF_042728395.1 Streptomyces sp. NPDC060205 | reverse complement strand
CCCCACAGGGACGTGCGGTCGGTCGGCCTGGTCCCAGGGACCGGCCTACTTCGCCGGGTTCACCGGCTTGCGCACCGAGATGTGCAGCTCACGCAGCCGTGTCTCGTCCAGCTCGGTGGGCGCGCCCATCATCAGGTCCTGCGCGTTGCCGTTCAGCGGGAACGCGATGGTCTCCCGGATGTTCGGCTCGTCGGCGAGGAGCATGACGATGCGGTCGACGCCGGGCGCGATGCCGCCGTGCGGCGGGGCGCCGAAGCGGAACGCGCGCAGCATGCCCGCGAACTGCTCCTCGACGGTCTCCCGGTCGTAGCCCGCGATCTCGAAGGCCTTGAGCATGATCTCCGGCTCGTGGTTCCGGATGGCGCCGGAGGACAGCTCGACGCCGTTGCAGACGATGTCGTACTGCCAGCCCAGGATGTCCAGCGGGTCCTGGGTCTCCAGGGCCTCCAGACCGCCCTGCGGCATCGAGAACGGGTTGTGCGAGAAGTCGATCTTCCCGGTCTCCTCGTCCTTCTCGTACATCGGGAAGTCGACGATCCAGCAGAAGCGGAAGACGCCCTCTTCGAAGTGCCCGGCGCGCTTGGCGGTCTCGACGCGTACCGCGCCCATGATCTTGGAGACCTCGTCGAACTCGCCCGCGCCGAAGAACACGGCGTGGCCGGCCGCGAGCGACAGGCGCTTCGTCAGCTCGGCGACGTTCTCCTCGGTCAGGAACTTGGCGATCGGGCCCGTCAGCGAGCCGTCCTCGGCCACCCGCACCCAGGCGAGGCCCTTGGCGCCCTGCGAGACCGCGTAGTCACCGAGCTGGTCGAAGAACTTGCGGGACTGTGCGGCCACGTCCGGCACCGGCAGGGCCCGTACGTGCTTGCCCGCGAAGGCCTTGAACTCCGAGCCCTCGAAGATGTCGGTGATGTCGACGAGCTCCAGCTGGGCCCGCAGGTCCGGCTTGTCGGAGCCGTACTTCAGCATCGACTCGCGGAACGGGATCCGCGGGAAGGGGGAGGTGACGTTGCGGCCGTTGCCGAACTCCTCGAACAGCTCGGTCATGAGCTTCTCGATCGGCTGGAAGACGTCCTCCTGCTCGACGAAGGACATCTCCACGTCGAGCTGGTAGAACTCGCCCGGCGAGCGGTCGGCGCGGGCGTCCTCGTCGCGGAAACAGGGCGCGATCTGGAAGTACCGGTCGAAGCCCGAGATCATCAGCAGCTGCTTGAACTGCTGCGGGGCCTGCGGCAGGGCGTAGAAGCGGCCGGGGTTCAGCCGGGACGGGACCACGAAGTCGCGCGCGCCCTCGGGGGAGGTGGCGCTGAGGATGGGGGTCGCCATCTCGTTGAAGCCGAGCGTCGTCATCTTGTGCCGGATGGCGGAGATGACCGACGTGCGCAGCAGGATGTTGCGGTGCATGCGCTCGCGGCGCAGGTCGAGGAAGCGGTACTCCAGGCGCCGCTCCTCGTTCACCCCGTCCTCGGTGTTGATCGTGAAGGGCAGCGGGGCGGCGGCGCCGAGCAGCTCGACCTCGCTCACCTCGACCTCGATCTCACCGGTCGGCAGCTCCGGGTTCACGTTCTCCGTGCCGCGCGAGACGACCTTGCCGTCGACCCGGACCGTGGACTCCTTGGAGACCTTGTCGAGGGCCTCGTACGCGGGGGTGCCGGGGCGGGCGACGAGCTGCGTGATGCCGTAGTGGTCGCGCAGATCGATGAAGAGGATGCCGCCCAGGTCGCGCCGATTGTGCAGCCAGCCGCTCAGCCGGACGTCGCTGCCGACGTCAGAGGCGCGGAGCTCGCCGCAGGTGTGGGACCTGTACCGATGCATCGTCGTTCATCCAGTCTTCGCGGTCGGGGACATGTTTCACGTGAAACACGTGCAAGCGTACCGGCCGCCCCGTGATCGCTGTCCGCAATAGTTCACAGGGCCGCGGTGGCACCCTTCGTTCACCTGTTCATACAGTGGGTCAATGCGCACAGGTGATCCCCTTCCGTCCGTGGGGGATGTCCTCGTCACCCTGGCCACCGGCCTGTGGAGGTGGGACGACGCCGCCGGGAAGGTGACCCTCGACGCCGAGGCCTCCCGGCTTCTCGGCCTGCTCGCGCAGCCGACCGTGCTGACGGAGGCAGGCGTACGGGCCCGGTTCCACCCCGTCGACTGGAACGAGGTCAACGGCGTCGTCCAGCTCGCCGCCGCCGAGGGGACGCTCGCCGAGCTGCGCCTGCGGGTCATGGACGACCAGGGCCGGGTACTGCGTACCGTACGCAGCCGTTCCAAGCCGTCGATCGACCCGAACACCGGGGCGTACCAGCTGATCGGCACCCTCCAGGAGGTCACCGAGCCGCCGCCGGGCGCCGCGGCGCGCTCGCCCGTGACCGGTGACTGGCGGCGCTCGCGCGAGGCGTTCCTGCTGGACGCGGGGCGTGCGCTGGCCGAGGCCCGGAACACGGAGGAGGTACTGCGGGTCGCGGCCGGTCTGTCGATGCCCGGTTTCTCGCCGGACGGGCTCGCGGTCTTCGGCGCGGAGGCCGACCGGCTCACCGTCATCGGCCACTTCGGGCAGCAGCCGGGCGACGAGGAGCCCTTCTCGCACATGCCGCTGGAGACGGACTATCCGGCCGCGGAGGTCGTCCGTACCGGTCGCGCGGTCTATCTCTCCTCCCCGGACGACTACCGGGGCCGTTATCCGGCCGCCTGGCCGCTCGCCGAGGGCTTCGGCCGGGAGTCCTGGGCGTTTCTGCCGCTCACGGTGGCGGGGCGCACGATGGGCGCGTGGATGGCGGCCTTCACGTATCCGGTCACCTTCACGCCCGACGAGCGGTCCGTGCTGACGACGGTGGCGCGGATGCTGGCACAGGCCCTCTCGCGGGCCGGGGTCGCCGAGTCCGAGCGGGAGCTCACCGACGGCCTCCAGCGCTCGATGCTGCCCACCCTGGGCCCGAAGATCCCCGGCATGAGCGTCGCCGCCCGGTACGTGCCCACGGGCGGCGGGCTCCAGGTGGGCGGCGACTGGTACGACATGATCCCGCTGCCCGGCGGCACCTCGCGGACCAGCCCCGGGGGCGGCCGGTTCGCGCTGGTCATCGGCGACGTCCAGGGCCACGACGTACGCGCGGCGGGACTGATGGGCCAGCTGCGGATCGCGCTGCGGGCGTACGCCTCGGAGGGGCACCGCCCGGACGCGGTCCTCTCCCGCGCCTCACGCTTCCTGTACGGGATCACCTCCGACGACGAGATCGCGGACCTGCGCTTCGCGACCTGCCTGTACGTGGAGGTGGACCCGGAGAGCGGCGTGCTGGAGATAGCCAGGGCCGGGCATCCGGACCCGGCGATACGGATGGCGGACGGGACCGTGCTGACCCGGCCCACCGCGGGCGGGCTGCCGCTGGGCATCGACCCGGACGCCGACTATCCGACGACGCGGCTCGTGCTGGAGCCCGGCGAGACCATGCTGATCTGCACGGACGGGCTGATCGAGACCGGCGGCCATGACCTGGAGACCGGCTGGCTCAGGATCCGCAAGATCCTGGAGAGCCACGACGGTGACATGGAAGCGCTGGCCGACGCGCTGGTCAGGGCCGTGCACGGGCCCTCCTCGCATCACATGACGGGCCCGCTGGCGGACCGCCGCGAGGACGACATCGCGGTGCTGCTGCTGTGCCGGGCGGGGGAGGAGGGCTGCGATCCGGACGCCACGCCGACCGTGCGGACGACCGTACGGCGCACCATGCTGACCATCGCGCAGGCCGAGCCCCAGAAGGTCGCGCTGGCACGGCAGCAGCTGCGGGAGTTCCTGCACGACTGGCCCTCCGTCGACCAGGTCGACTCGGCGGTCCTGCTGGTCTCCGAGATGGTCACGAACGTACTCGTCCACACGGACGCGGACGCGCTGCTCGTCGCCGAGATGACGGGCGCGGCGGGCACCCGCCGGATACGCATCCAGGTGACGGACGGCAGCGACGACCTCCCCCACCGGCGCCACCCGGGCGAACTGGCGTCCTCGGGCCGGGGCCTGGTCCTCACGGAACTGCTCGCCGACGCGTGGGGCGTCGACCCGCGGGGCGAGGGCAAGAGCATCTGGTTCGAGCTGTACGAGGACGGGGGCGGGGCCGGAACCGGGGCCGAATGACGACTGGGGGCCCCCGTCCGTTCGGACGGGGGCCCCACTCGTCGTACTCGGTGAGCCCTAGAGCCCGCCCTCCGACATGCCGTGCACGGCCGGGACCGTGCCCAGGCGGCCCTTCTGGAAGTCCTCGAAGGCCTGCTGGAGCTCGTCACGGGTGTTCATCACGAACGGGCCGTAGTGGGCCATCGGCTCCCGGATCGGCCGGCCGCCCAGGATGACGACCTCCAGGTCCGGAGTGTTTGCGTCCTGCTTCTCGTCCGCGCGGATCGTGAGGGAGGAACCCTCGCCGAAGACGGTCGTCTGGCCGGTGTGCACCGGACGGCGGTCCGCTCCGACACTGCCGCGGCCGGCCATCACGTACGCGAGGGCGTTGAAGTCCTCGCGCCACGGGAGGGTCAGCTCGGCGCCGGGCGCCACGGTCGCGTGGACCATGGTGATCGGCGTGTGCGTGATGCCGGGGCCCTCGTGGCCGTCCAGCTCACCGGCGATGACGCGCAGGAGCGCGCCGCCGTCGGCGGTGCTGAGCAGCTGGACCGAGCCACCGCGGATGTCCTGGTAGCGCGGCGCCATCATCTTGTCCTTGGCCGGCAGGTTCACCCACAGCTGGAGCCCGTGGAAGAGGCCGCCCGACACGACGAGCGACTCCGGCGGCGCCTCGATGTGCAGCAGGCCCGAGCCCGCCGTCATCCACTGGGTGTCGCCGTTGGTGATCGTGCCGCCGCCACCGTTGGAGTCCTGGTGGTCGAAGACGCCGTCGATGATGTAGGTCACGGTCTCGAAGCCGCGGTGGGGGTGCCAGGGGGTGCCCTTCGGCTCTCCCGGCGCGTACTCCACCTCACCCATCTGGTCCATCATGATGAACGGGTCCAGATGGCGGTAGTTGATCCCGGCGAACGCGCGTCGGACCGGGAAGCCCTCACCCTCGAAACCACTCGGTGCGGTGGTCACGGTGAGCACGGGACGGGCGACGGCCTCTGCCGATGCCGCCACACGGGGCAGGGTCAGCGGGTTCTCGACGGTCACTGCAGGCATGTCGGTACCTCCTTGTGCTCGGAGTTTAGTTGAACGTAGAACTTCTTGCCACCCGCAACACGAAGCGCTCGGAGGGAATTCCCTCCGAGCGCCAGGGGGTGGTGCCAGGGGTGGTGCCGGGTGCGTGGTCGACTGCGGGCCGGTGGGGGCCGTTCGCGCAGTTCCCCGCGCCCCCAAAGGCAGAAGCAGGGGCGCAGCCCCGCTTTTGAGGGG
>NZ_JBHWZP010000481.1:0-5360 GCF_042728395.1 Streptomyces sp. NPDC060205 | reverse complement strand
GGCCCCACTCGCACGAGTGGGGCCCTTCGGCGCGTATGTACGTATCAGCGTGCGGTCGGAAGCGGTGCGGGGTCAGTTCCCCGCGGACGAACGCCGGTTGCGCAGAGCACGCAGTGCCAGGTGACGACGTGACCTCACCGTGCCCGACGGCACGTCCAGGATGCGTGCCGTCTCCTCCACGCTGCATCCGTAGATGTAGAGGTAGACGAGCACCTTCCGGTGGTCCGCCGAAACGCCCCGCAGCAGGGAAACGGCCTCCATGGCCGCGTGCGCCGGTTCGGTGTGGTCCTCCTGCGCCGGGTCCCCGCTGTCGGTGGTCACCGTCTCGTACCGGGCGTAGGCGCTTCGCGACCGGTCGATGATCAGGTTCCGCGCGACCTTGAACAGCCAGCCGCGTACGGACCCTTCCCGGCTGAGGAGTCTGTCGGCGTGATGCCACGCCTTGACGAACGTCTCCTGGACGATGTCCTCGGCGAGATGGTGGTCCGAGAGCAGCCTGTGCGCGTAGGCGAGGAGTGCGTCCCTGTGCTGCTCCACCAGGCCGTCCACGAGGTCGGGAGCCGGCGAGGTCGTCGATGGAGCGATGCCCGCGAGTAGCGTCATGGTGGCTTGTTCCTGGTTCTCTGTCGCACCGGTGCTCCGTCCGGACAGGCGGGGGACTGTCCGGACGCGGAAGCACACGGGGAGGGGTCTGGTTTCGGGACCGACCGTAGGCAAGGGCCAGTGCCGAAAGAGTGACGAGCGAGCCACCGCGGCCGTCACTTTCCACCGTCGTCCCGCGGCCTCACCCCTTCGCCGCGGGCACGGTCCTTCCGCGGTCGCTCCGGGGGATGTCCGCCTTGATCGCGAACCACACCCCTCCCACGCCCTGCCCGTTGGTGTCCCCGGGCTTCTTGTCGCCCTTGAAGGTGTACGCGGGCCAGCAGTTGAAGGACTCCTGCCGGTCTCCGCCCGGAGTGGTGAACGGGAACAGAACCCCGGGGTCGAGCCCCGCGGCCTTCGCGTCCGCCGCAGTGACGGGCTCGCTGGGTGTCCACTTCTCCAGGCACTTCGCGTCACAGGCCGTCTTCATCGGCCAGGGCGTGTCCTTCGTGAACAGGTACAGCGTCCGGCCGTTCCTGTCCTGCAGCACCCGGCCGAGCTCCGGGCTGTTCAGGACGCCCAGGGCGGGCCGCTCGGTGCCCGCTCTCGTGCCGTCGGGAGCCGCGGCGTACCAGGTGTCCTTGATGCCCTGCCCGGCCGTGTCTCCCTTTTTGCCGGGAGCGTAGGTGTAGAGAGGCCGGCCGGCGATGGTCATCTGCTCGACCCCGTCGGCACGGGTGATCGAGCCCAGCAGTTCCTGTGCCACCCCCTGGGCTGCTGCCGGTTCCCGCGCGGGGACCGGCAGCCAGGTCGTCGCGCACGCGTCGGTGCAACTCGACGTGCCGGGACGGCTTTCGTCCGCCCTGGAGACGTACACGGTGCTGCCCTTCGAGTCGACCACGAGGGGGCCCAGTTCCGTGTCCCGGCGGACGGAGATGCCCTCGGAGCTCAGGGGCACCGCCGACTCCTCGACCACCTCCAGCTTGAACTTCCCCGACGACTTGTCCCCGGCCCGCGTCGCACCCCCCTCGCCGGGCCGGTCGGCGCCGCAGGCGGACAGGGCCAGGGCGAGCACCACGGCCCCCGCGGCGAAAGCGGTCCTCCGGTGGTTCGCGTATCGGTACCGGTTCGTGTGTCCGTGCTGGTTCCGGTGTCCGTGCGTGTGGCTGTGCGCATGGCTGTACATGCGGCTGTACATGCGGCTGTACGTGTTCATGGCCTTCCTCGCTTCGTTCGTACGCGGCACCCCACCCCGGGGTGCCGGGGTGCTACTGGGTGGCGAGGAAGAGGTAGTCGGCGGTGTAGGGCACCTTGGCCGTGGGGTGGGCACCGGCGTCGCAGGTGCCGGCCGGGGCCACCCCGCCTTCGGTGTTGAGCCGCAGGACGGTCCGCGTCTTGGCCAGGAGCCCCTTGTCCGCACCCGTCTGCGTCGCCTTCAGGATGAGCTCGGGGATGTTGCCCTCGCCGTTGTCGAACTTGTTGAGGACGCTGCCGGTGACGGAGGAGCCGTCGGGCGCGATCCACTGCGGGGGCCCCGTGGGGCCGGGCTTGGCGAAGGTGTGGTCGATGTCGCCCTGGAGGGTCGCTTCGACGTTGTCCTGGGTGAACGCGTAGGTGCCGTCGGGCTGCTTGGTGCAGGCGTAGACCTGGGACCCCTTGACGACCCCGCGCAGGACCGAGTCCCGGATCGTGCCCGGCAGATCGACCCGGCCCGGGAGGGCGAACGCCTGGCCGCGGACGGCGCCACCGGGGAACTCGCCGGTGTGCAGGTTGAAGTAGAACTTCTCGGGGTGGGCCTTGATGTCACGCAGCAGCGCGGCGTCCTTCACCTTCACCGTGCCGTAGACGTGCTTGCTGCCGTCCTTGAGCTTCTCGGTGAAGAACGGGATCTTCACATCGCCGTTGACTCCCCGCCCGCCCTGGTGCAGGTGCGCCAGGGTCGGAGTGTCCGTGCCGCTCCACGCCAGCGCGAAGGACACGTCCTGGCCCTGGACGCGCATGAGCGCCACGGCGCGGCCGTCCTTGTCACCGACCGCCGGCTTGCCCTCCACCGGCACCTCGTTGTCACCGGTGAGGACCGAGGCGAAGAACGTGGCCCCGGCCGCGTCCTTGCCATAGCGGCCGATCGCCCCCGCGGCCTGCGCGGAGTCCGCCGACGCGTGCCCGCCCGCCGACTCGTGGGCCGCCCCGCCCGCGTCGATGTCGTCGCCGTTGCAGGCGGTCAGCATCAGGGCGCCGGTCAGGGCGGACGTGGCGATCAGTGCGAAACGCTTGCTGTTCATGAGGTTCTGCCTCCCCGTGGGTGTCACCGCGGGTGGGTCCGCGGTCCGACACCTGAGACACGGGATACTCCTGCGCCGAGGGTCACCCGGTGACAGTCCTGAGACGTTCCTGGAACCGGCCGGGGCCACTTCGGCAGCCGCCGGCTCCTTCCTGGGCTCCGGTCGAGGACCGCGACGGCGGTACCTGTACGCGCCCGCGCAGCCGCATGGCATCCCGTGGGGAGCCGAGCCGGGAGGCGGCGGTTCCTGCCGCCGACGGCACGGCAGGACCCGCCGAGCTCAGGTGATACGCCGGTACGCGGCGCGGGCGTTGGCGATCCGAGCGAGACCGGTTCCGAAGGCCGTCGCGGCGAAGAGGCACGCGAGCCAAGCGGTGTCGCGGTGTCCGGCCCAGGTGAGTTGTCCCACGGGCGGGATGGCGAAGCCGTTGAGCAGCAGCCAGCACAGTACGGCGGTGCCTGGCGCGGCGGTGAAGCGGGCGCACAGTCCGAGTACGGCGGCAAGGAGGGACAGCGCGAGCAGGGCCGTGCCGGGGCGCCCGTGTTCGCCGAATTGGTTGGTGATCGCCAGCAGCAGGAGGGCGCCGGTGAAGGCCGCGAACCAGACTATGGGAGTGGCGACGGGCTGAGGAACGGCCCTGGCGCCTGTGCTCATCCGCACCCACTCGATCAACTCGTACTCCCTTCGGCATGGACGCGAGGCAGGGTAACCGTTCCCGTCGGACCCTGGGTTGCAGAAGAATATTCCCATGGGGCTGCCGCTCGCCGCCCCCGCCCGTCGGCCCTTTCTGCTCCTTGCCGTTGGTTCGCGCAGCGAGGTGGATCGGCACTGACGGCAGATCCACCCGCGTTCTGGACTACCTGGTGCGACCGCGCGGTTTCAGCGGCACCGACGGCAGCGCCGGTGCGGAGAGCGGACCCCCGTCATAGCCCTTCACCTCTCCGAACCGCGACCCCGTCGCCCAGTCGGCGCGCGCCTGCTCGATCTCCGCCTGGGAACGGCCGATAAAGTTCCACCACATGATGAGCTCCTCCTCGAACGGCTCTCCGCCGAGGAGCGTCAGGCCCGCGTCCGACTCGGCCCGCAGGGGCAGTTCTGTGCGGCCGCAGCCTAGGTAGAGCATGGAGCCGGGGAGCAGCGGGACGCCGTCCACGTGGGCCTCGCCGGACATGGACAGCACGGCGTACTCGAAGTCCGGTTCCAGCGGCAGGCGTACGTCCGCGCCCTGGGCGAGGGCCAGATCGGCGCCGACGATCGGCGTGTACGTCGTGCCGGGCGAGGCGGCGCCGTCGACACCGCCCAGGACGATCGTGGCCTTGAGACCGGGCGCCGTCACGACGGGCAGCTCGCTGTGGTGTTCGAAGTGCGGGTCGGTGTGACGGTCGGTGTCGGGCAGGGCCACCCACAGCTGCGCGCCGTGCAGGAAGCGGGCGTGCGACTTCGGGCTCTCCTCGGAGTGGCTGATGGCCCGGCCGGAGGTCATGAGGCCCAGTTCGCGCGGGCGGATCGTCTGCAGGCTGCCCGTGGAGTCGCGGTGCAGCACCTCGCCCTCGTGCAGCCAGCTGACGGTCTGCAGGCCCATGTGCGGATGCGGCGGGACCTGCATCCCGGGCTCTTCGGCGATGTCGTCGGGACCGTAGTGATCGACGAAGCACCACGCGCCCACCATGCGCCGGCCCAGATTGGGCAGCAGCCGCCGGACTTCGCTGGACTCGCCGAGCTTGACCCGGCGGGGGCTGAGGAGTTCACGTACCGGCTCCGCCACCACGAAGCCCCGGCCGCCGCACAGCGCGGGAACGGCCTCGCGATCAAGATTGCTCATGGCCCACAACCTAGCCCTGTGGAGGACCGCCCGTCATACCGTCCCGCCGTCCGCCGGCAGCCGCTCGGCCGAGAACCGGCGTACGCGCCGGGGGAGCCGCCGGTGCACCACCGCATAGGTCGTGGAATATTCAACAACACCGTGTGGTTCTGGCCGTCGAAGGAAACAGAGGAGGTCACAGACGTGGACACGACCTACTACGACCACGGGACGGCCGCGGAGCGCTGGGAGCGCGCCCGGATGTTCTTCGACGCCAAGGAGTACGCCGCCTCGGCGCGCGTCCTCGACGCCCTGGTCGAGGAGGTGCCGCAGGAGACGGGTCCCCGTCTGCTGCTGGCCCGCGCGTACTACCACTCGGCGCAGCTCAGCCGGGCGGAGGCCGAACTGCGCGTCCTCGTCGAGAACGACCCCGTCGAGCACTACGCCCGTCTCATGCTCGGCCGGACGCTCCAGCGTCAGGGCCGCGACGACGAGGCCGAGTCGCACCTGCGGCTCGCGTCCGCCCTCGCGGGGGATTTCGACTCCCTGTGAGCCGAGGGGTCGGCGGCGGATGAACGGAGGGCCCCCGGGCTGCCAAGGCAGCCCGGGGCCCAGTGAGTTTGGGGTCTCCCGCGCCGCCTCCTTGACGGTCTCCATCGCGGGGTGTCTCTTATACACCACAGACGCGGCCCACG
>NZ_JBHWZP010000480.1:0-5363 GCF_042728395.1 Streptomyces sp. NPDC060205 | reverse complement strand
CCCCCATCAGGGGCGCGGGGAACTGCGCAATCTTTTGTCTTTCAGGGGCGCGGGGAACGGCGCGAACGGCCCCCACCGGACCCGCACCCGAATCCGGACGCCCGCCACGGCAAGTGGAAAGCAGAAGCAACGCTCAGTTCTTGACCTGCCCGGCCTTCAGCCGAAGCTGGTCGAGGAGCACGTCACAGTCGTCCCCCTCCTGACAGGAGATGGAGATCGTGTTGGTGCCCTTGGTGAGAGTGGGCCAGGAGTAGGTCTCCGTCCACCCCTTCTCCCACTCGTTCTCCTTGGCCTGCGCGAAGTTGCCCAGGTTCAGCTTGCTGCCGAACTCCTTGCCGTTCACGGTGAGCGTCATCTTCGCGTCCTTGCCGGGGACGCTGTACTTCGTGAAGACGGTGTACGTGCCCGCCTTCGGGATGCCGTTGACGGTCCAGGTGACCTCGGCGCCGACCTGGTTGAGGCCGGTCACGTATATGCCGCCCGCCGCGCTCGCGCCCTTGATGTCCGAGGCGGTCGTCACACCGGCGCCGAGCTTCAGGGCCTTCGCGTCGATGTCGGGCAGCTCGGCCGGCTCGTCGGCCTCCTTGCTGGACGTCTCGCTCGGCTCGGCGCTCTGGCCGGCGGACGCGGTCGGACCCGCGGTGTCGTCGCTGTTCTTGTCGTCGTCCGAGTCGCCGCCCGTCATCGCGATGGCGATGCCGATCACCACGGCCGCGACCACGGCGACGGCGCCGATCAGCAGTCCCTTGGTGTTGGGCCCGCGGCCCCGGCCGCCACCGCCCCGGCCGCCGTGCGTCTGCTGGTGCGTGGTGGGCGCGCCGCCGGAGAAGTTCTCGGACGTGGCGTAGTTCGCGTTCGGCTGCCCGTACTGCCCCTGCTGCCCGTACGTGCCCTGCTGCTGCGGCACCTGCCCGTACTGCGCGGTGGGGGCGGCGGCCTGCGCGGCGGACTGGCCGTACTGGCGCTCTCCTACCGGACGCACCCGGTTGACCGAGCCGGGGTAGCCGTAACCACCACCGCCGCTCGGCGGCTGGGCTCCGGCGGCCTTCCCGTCCTCGTACAGATAGCCGAACGGGTCGTCGTCCTCGGGCGTGCTCGCGCCGTTGTTGCCGGGCGTCATCCCTTGGTCTCCTAGCGGGTGCGGTACAGATGCGGTACGGGGGATCGAAAGGCGAGCCTACCCGGTTCCGCTGGCCCAAACGGGTGACTCAGCTCGCATGACAGCGCTGACCTGCGGATCAGCCCGCACGCCTGTGCGCTTTGGGACGAGAACGTTTCTCTACGTACATCCGCTCGTCAGCGGACTGCAAGACCTCGTCCGCCGTCATGCCGCAGTGTGCCCACCCGATACCGAAGCTGGCGCCGACCCGCATGGCCCGTCCGTCGACCCTGATCGGCTGGATTATCTCGTTGCGCAGCCGCACCGCGAGGTCCTCCGCGTCGGCCCGGCCGAGCCCGTCGGCGAGCACCACGAACTCGTCGCCGCCGAGCCGGGCGACCGTGTCCCCGTCGCGCACGGCACCGCCGAGCCTGCGGGCCACCTCGATCAGCACGTAGTCGCCGGCGTTGTGCCCGAAGCGGTCGTTGATCGACTTGAAGCCGTCGAGGTCGCAGAAGAGCACCGCGAGCCCCTTCGTGCCGTCGTCGCGCTCCCCCTCGGGTGTGACGGTGTGCACATGGTGGTCGTACGCGTCCAGGGCGTCCGGGACCGGCCGGTAGTCGAAGGCGTGCCCGTTCACGTCGTAGGCGTTCACGTCGTAGCCGCCCGCGCTCGCGTTGCGGGCGGCCACCACTTCGCCGTACGCCGCGTCGATCGTGTCGACCACGCCTGGTTCCATCGCCGTGGGGCGGGCGCACAGCCGGGCGGCGAGCCGGGAGCGCAGCTCCGCGGAGTTCGGCAGGCCCGTGAGCGAGTCGTGCGAGGCGCGGTGGGCGAGCTGCAGCTCGCGGCGCTTGCGCTCCTCGATGTCCTCGACGTGGGTGAGCAGGAAGCGCGGCCCGTCGGCGGCGTCCGCGACCACGCTGTTGCGCAGCGACACCCACACGTACGTGCCGTCGCGGCGGCAGAGCCGCAGCTCGGCGCGCCCGCCCTCCGCGGAGGTCCGCAGCAGGGTACCGATGTCCTCGGGGTGGACGAGGTCGGAGAACGAGTAGCGGCGCATCGAGGAGGCGGGACGGCCCAGGAGCCGGCACAGCGCGTCGTTCGTCCGCAGGATCCGGCCGTGCTGGTCGCCGCCCATCTCGGCGACGGCCATGCCGGAGGGCGCGTACTCGAAGGCCTGCCGGAAGCTCTCCTCGCTGGCCCGCAGCGCCTGCTGCTCGCGCTCCAGACGGACCAGCGCGCGCTGCATGTTGGCCCGTAGACGCGCGTTGCTGATGGCGATGGCGGCCTGGAACGCGTACATCTGCAGGGCCTCGCGGCCCCATGCGCCCGGATGCCGTCCGTTGCGCGGACGGTCCACGGACAGGACGCCTATCAGCTCACCGCAGGAGCCGCTCGGGACGCTCGGGGTGTACATGGGGGCGAAGAGCCGGTCGGCGGGGTGCCACTCGTCCTCGAAGCGCGGTTCGGGGCCGTCGGTGTACCACTGCGGGACGTCGTCCTCGTCGAGGACCCAGCCCTCGGTGTGCGGTATGAACCGCAGGTCGCCCCAGGCCTCGCCCATGTTCAGCCGGCGCTCCCAGGACTCGCGGGAGCCGGTGCGGCCGGTGATGAGCGCCTCTGCCGCGGAGTTCCCGGCGAGGGCGGCGACCACCAGGTCGCCGTCGGGCTGGACGAGGTTGACGGCGGCCAGTTCGTAGCCGAGGCCGTTGACGACTCCGTCGGCCACGGTCTGCAGCGTGTCGGCCAGGCTGCGGGCCGTGTTCATGTCCGCCATGACCGTGTGCAGCTGCCGCAGGGTCGCAAGGCGGACGTACGGCTCCGACTCGGTCTCCATTCGCCCTCCCCTCGAAGACCTCGACAGCAACTCCAGGGCTCTCTCCCCGCCTACTCCCTGCCAGCTTCCCCGCCACTGAATCACAGCGCGCTGCCCACTCGGTACACAGGGTCAACAAAATATGGCACCTGTGACTCAAGTCACAGGTGAAGATGAACAATTGAGTAGAGTTTCTGTGTTTTCGCGGTGCGTTTACTGAACGCAAATTTGTGGAACATGTGCGCTCGCCTGGTAAGAGATACGAGTCACACTCCCACTTCAGTCCTAGGACCCGGTTCGGGCGTTGGTCGGATGTGTCCACCGTCGGCGGAGAATAGCGTCTTCGTGTGCTGAACACTCCCTCTTCCGCTCCGCCCGCCCCGCCCGTGCATGCTGTGGGGGTGAGCAACGACGAGTTCCGCGCGGCCATGTCCCGGCTGGCCGCCGGCGTGGTCCTGGTGACCGCGCACGAGCCGCAGCCCGACCCGGACGGCCCGAGCGGCGAGGACGTCGGCATGACGGCGACCTCCTTCATGTCCGTGTCCCTGGACCCGCCCCTGGTCCTCATCGGCCTGCGCGAGGGCTCCCGCATGGACGACCTGCTCGCCGAACAGCCCCTGTGGGCGGTCTCCCTGCTCGCCGAGGGCCAGAGCTCCGTCGCGAGCCGCTTCGCCATGAAGAACCGCATCTCGGACCGCCTGCTCTTCGCGGACGTGCCGTACGTCCGCGGCAAGGAGTCCGGCGCGCCCCTGCTGGACGGCGCCCTGGCCACCCTGGAGTGCCGCACCGAGCAGCGGGTCACCGCCGGCGACCACACCCTGGTGATCGGCCGCGTCCTGACGTCCTCGCTGCCGACCGCCGAAGGCGGCCCGCTGACGTATTTCCGGGGCCGCTACCGGCACTTGGACTAGGCCTTTCCCGGAGCCCACCGGGCATTCGATCGCGTCCGACCGTGTACGAATGTGAAGCCGGGCATGTGCCCGCCCCACTTTTCTCCTGGCTTTTCTTCCGCCGCCGGAAAACCCTCACCGGGCGGTGGCGGCACGCCGACGGAGCACCGGCAACAAACAAGCGCCGGAAGAAGCACCAGGAGAAGCGCCGCCAGAAGTGACCCGAGAAGTGCCGAACCCGCCCGGCACTCCTTTCCTCATCCCCAGTCGCGCCCGGAACGCCCGCGCTTCGTGTCGCCCCGCTGTTTCTTCTCGCGAAGCCTGCGCTCATTGATTCCCCGCGGAATACGGGTGGCGCGACGGGGCCGCGGCGGCGGGGCGCTGGCCTCGGCGAGCAGGGAGGCGAGCCGCACGGCCGCCGTCTCCCGGTTGCGCCACTGGGAGCGGTGCTCGGAGGCGCGCACGGCGACGACCCCGTCGACCAGCCGGTCGGCGAGCCTGGCGAGTGCGCGCTCCTTCCACACCGGCGGCAGCGACTGGGTCTTCGCGAGGTCGAAGCGCAGTTCGACCTGCGAGTCGGTCGTGTTGACGTGCTGGCCGCCCGGCCCGGAGGAGCGCGAGAAACGCCACATCAGCTCGGCCTCGGGCAGCGAGACGGAGCCACGGATGACGTAAGGACCGGACATGGCCCCATGGTCCCCTGTCTGTCCGGTCCACGTCACCAGCTTTTCGGCACCGGAACGGTCACCGGCCCGCACCCCGGTCCCCGGGACGCGCCCCTCCGACCTCGCAGGTAAAGAAAGTAAAGAGGAGCGGAACCCTGGGGACCCCCATCGGCGTTCTTAGGGATGGCGGTAGCTTCGTCCCGTACGAAGCCCGACGCGCAGCACCGCACGATCCGTACGCACGAACAACGAGGGAAGGACTCCCAACAATGGCTGTAAGCCTGTCCAAGGGTGGCAACGTCTCGCTCACCAAGGAGGCTCCGGGCCTGACCGCCGTCACCGTGGGCCTCGGCTGGGACGTCCGCTCCACCACGGGAACCGACTTCGACCTGGACGCCTCGGCCATCGCGGTCAACGCGGCGGGCAAGGTCTACTCGGACTCGCACTTCATCTTCTTCAACAACAAGCAGACCCCGGACCAGACGATCGTCCACACGGGCGACAACCGCACGGGTGAGGGCGCCGGCGACGACGAGGCGATCAACGTCAACCTCGCGGGCCTCCCCGCCGACATCGACAAGATCGTCTTCCCGGTCTCCATCTACGACGCCGAGACGCGCTCGCAGAACTTCGGCCAGGTCCGCAACGCGTACATCCGCATCGTGAACCAGGCCGGCGGCACCGAGATCGCCCGCTACGACCTCTCGGAGGACGCGGCCACGGAGACG
Source organism: Streptomyces sp. NPDC060205 (assembly GCF_042728395.1). Lineage (NCBI taxonomy): Bacteria > Bacillati > Actinomycetota > Actinomycetes > Kitasatosporales > Streptomycetaceae > Streptomyces > Streptomyces sp. NPDC060205. Next base: position 162 of record NZ_JBHWZP010000480.1, on the reverse strand, counting down.
GCCATGGTCTTCGGCGAGCTGTACCGCAACGGCGCCGAGTGGAAGTTCCGCGCGGTCGGCCAGGGCTACGCGTCCGGCCTGACGGGCATCGCGAAGGACTTCGGCGTCAACGTCTGATCCAGCACGCGCACGACATCCGAGGGGTTCGGGCCGGCTGCAGCC
>NZ_JBHWZP010000479.1:0-5398 GCF_042728395.1 Streptomyces sp. NPDC060205 | reverse complement strand
CGGCCTTGCGAGCCCGCCCCGCCGGCTCCGGCACCGTAGCCGGACTCGTGCCATGTCGTCAGCGCTGCAGTGTCAGCAGACCTGGACGGTAGGGCAGGAGGCCGTAGTCGCCGCCGGAGTTGGGGCTGCGGCCCTGGTAGAGAAACTGCAGATTGCAGGCATCGACGGTCATGGTCTGGTCGGAGCTGGTGCGGAGCAGCTCGCCGTGGCTGATGTCGTTGGTCCAGGTGGCGCCGCTGTTGGCTTTGCCGGCGAAGGGGTTGCTCTCGGTCGCGGCTTGGGGTGTCCACGTGCCGTTCAGGCTGGTGGCCGTGAAGGAGCGGAAGTAGCGGCCCTGCCCGCCGATCGCCTCAACGATCATCAGGTAGCGGTTCTGGCCCTGGAGCTTGTAGACCTGGGGAGCTTCGAACAGGTTGTTCGTCGTATCACTCATGACCACTGTGGAAGTCGTACCGAAGCTGCCGGGGAAGTTCCCGATCGGCATACCGGCGCGGTAGATCTTGCCGTTGTCGCCGGCGAAGAACAGGTACATATTGGTCCCGTCACCGATGAGCGTCTGGTCGATGGGCCCCGTTCCGGAGCCGGAGATGCTTCCGGAGAAGAGCACCTGCGCAGATGACCAGCCATTCGGGTTGGTGGGGTCGCTCGACGTCCGGTACGAGAAGGCGGTGCCGCCCCACTGGTAAGCGAGTACCCACACGTTCTTCGGCGCGAAATAGAAGAGCGTGGGCGCGACGGTGGGGGACGACATCGCGTTCTGGCCGGCCGAGGCCATCTCCGACCAATTGGTGAACAGGCCGAAGTTCATCGAGCCCCAGGTCGTCCCCGTGTCGTGCGTCGTCGCATAGACGAGTTGCCGCCCGTTGTAGGGGGCGACGGTGAAGTCCTTGAGGGAGACCCACCCGGACCTGGGCTGCGCCAACGCGCCCGTCGATGTCCAGCGGTATGTAGACGGCAGGTCGCACTGGCCGGGGGTATCGGCGCCGACTTTGACGAGTTGCCACTGCTGGTTGGTGCCGCCCCAATCGTCGTACTGGACGATGTTCGCGCTGTCGGCGGTGGAGGCGCCTTGCACTTCGAGAGCCTTGTTGCTGTGGCGCGAGATGAGCCTCACGTAGCCGTCCGAACTGTCGGCCAGTCGCCACTGCTGGTTGGCGCTGTTCAGGTCGGTCCACTGGACGATGGAACCGCCGTTCGCGGTGGACCAGTTGTAGAGGTCGAGCACCTTGCCGGAATGGCGGGACTTGATGCGGTAGTAGCCGTCTCCGGACTCGACGAACTGCCACTGCTGCTGACTCTGATCGTTTCTACTCCACTGCGTGATGCGGGCTCCGTCGGTGGTCGCCATGTTGTAGACGTCCAGGGCCTTACCGCTGTTGCGGTTGACCAGCACATACGAGGCGTTGGGGTCTACGGTTGCCGCGTCGGCGGGCTGGGCGCCGAGGAAGGCGGCCACGAGCAGCAGGGGTGAGAGCACGGCGAGCAAGCGTCTGGGACGAACCGGGGACGGACGGCGGAACCACATCAGGGAGCCTCCTTGAGGGTGGGGCGAGGCGACGCGGATGAGCCGAGGAGCGGCCCTGCAAGGGGACCCGGAAGAGTGTCGAAACATTCGATGATTTCCCGGATCCTTCGATGCCACAAGCTAGGAACGCGCGGCCCAACGGTCAAGGCTTGTCACGCACATGTCCACAAACGGTCCTTCGCCGCGAAGGACTTGGCGAGCAACCCCGGAGGCCGGAAGCACTCCGGCGAATAGGCGAACCGACCTTTCGATCAGGGGAACTTGGGCGGAAGTGGGAGGTCTGCGCGAGGCATTCGCACACCGATCCCCGTCTCGGCCCGGGCCTCGTGGTGCCCGCCGATGGCGACATCGCGAGCCCGCCTGTCCAGCTCGACAAGCAATCGAATGTTTCGGAGGTTATGAGGAAACTTTCTCACGGTGCGATAGCTGAAGCGGCACCGGTTCCGGTCCGCAGCTGCCACAGGCCCTTACCCGACCCCGTGAGGTGCACCAGATCCCCCATCCAGGTCGACTGGATCGGGTTCGCGCCTGCGTCGACATGGAAATTCCACGCCAACTAAGCAGTTGCTCTCAGCCAAAGCCGGGAATGCCTGGAGGGTGGCCGCCAGCTCAAGCTGACCAGGGCCACCCTCGGCCACGGACGTCTTTACGGCATGCCGCGGGTATAGCTGGACGAACACCCTGCCCTCAGAAGAAGTGCTTGCGTCCACCGACCGCGCGGCCGGACGCGCCCAGGACCCACAGGATGACACCCACCAGGATGAGGATGCCGCCGATGGTGGTGAGCAGCCCCATGCCGACAAGCAGGCCGATGAGCAGCAGAATAAGCCCAAGGATGATCATTTGAAGCTCCTGTCGTCAGGTCCGGCTCAGGCGCGTGTGCGTATGCGCTTCGCAACGGCCCAGAGTCCACTCGGTTGGTAGGCCCTGGCCCCGAACTGCACCAGGACCTCGGTGCGTTAGCCCTAGTGCCCGGCGACACGACATCCACGCACCTCCCCGACAGTTCAACAGTGAGCGGCTGGCCAAGCGGCCGATCCCTGCAACCTGCAACTCACGCTGGGCACGTGGGCATGGACGCACCCCGCGGTGACGAGAGCGGAGAGACGTGCAACGCGAGCTGACTCAAGTGAGGGTTTCGGCGCAGTGGAAGATGGTCCCTCTCCGAAGCGCCGTGGGAAAACTTTGGCCTCCGAGAGGACAGAGTATGGACGAGTTCAGAGAAAGTCCCTACTGTGTCCGTCGCGACGGCACGAGATCTCTCACGTCCCGTACGCCACTCTCCGTATCCGGTGCGACGGCGCGCACCGGCAGCGGTGGATTTTCTCACTCGTCCATCTGTGTTCCCCCATGCCGGGGAGCGAACAGGAGGCCACGTGTATCCACGGCTGTTATCCGGGCGACTCGGCAGACGCCTGGCCACGACCATCGTCACCTCGCTTCTGGCACTCGGGCTGTCCACCCCGACGGGCTCGGCCGCCCCGACCGACCGCTCCGCCAACGCTCTTCCTCCGCAGGAGCCTGGAGTCACCCTGCGTGTCTTCGACATGCAGGTGCCGCTTGAGAAGCTCTGTGAACTCAAGCCCGGCCAGACACCGAACGTCGACAAGCTGATGCCGGTGATCGACTGGTCCTCCGACGCGGACTTCGGCTTCAGCGCCAACTTCGTCTCGCAGACGATCGCCAACCTGAACGTCCCCACCGCAGGGACGTACACCTTCCGGCTCACCACCGACGACGGCTCGCGGCTCCTCATCGACGACCAACTCGTCATCAGCCACGACGGGTTGCACGGCGCCGATCCGAAGGACGGCAACGTTGTCCTGACCGCCGGATACCACTCGATCCGTATCGACCACTTCGAGAAGGACGGCGGGCAGCAGGTCACGCTCGCCTGGAAGCCACCCTCCGCCACCGGCTTCAGCGTCGTACCCAACTCGGTGCTCAGCACGGACGCCGACGTCGTCCGGGTCACGGCTCCGGGACGCAAGGAGTGCGAACTGGCCGGTGATTCACCGGGTGACGGCCTGCCCCTGACCGGCGTGCACCCGAACTACACCCTGACCAACCTGCGGCCCTCCGGGTTCGAACCGCAGGTCTCCGCCATGGACTGGCTTCCCGACGGCAGACTCGCCGTGACCACCTGGGGCGGCTCGGAGAACACCACCGGCGAGGTCTACCTGCTGAGCAACGTCACCGGAAACACCGGACCGGACAAGGTGACGTACAAGAAGGTGGCCTCGGGGCTCAAGGAGCCCATGGGCATCAAGTACGTGGACGGCAAGCTGTACGTGTCCCAGAAGCACGAACTGACCGAACTCAACGACACCAACGGCGACGAGGTCACCGACACCTACCGGCGGGTCGCCACCTGGCCCTACGGCGGCAACTTCCACGAGTTCGCGTTCGGCCTGCTCTACAAGGACGGGTTCTTCTACCTGAACCTGTCCGTGTCCATCAACTACGGCGGAGCGACGACGAATCCGCAGCCCGCAGCGAACCGTGGCAGCACGATCAAGGTCAACAAGGCTACGGGAGCTGTCAGTTACGTTGCCGGTGGGCTGCGCACCCCCAACGGCATCGGGTGGGGTCCCGAGGGTGACATCTTCGTCACCGACAACCAGGGCGGCTGGCTGCCCTCGTCGAAGCTGGTCCAGGTCAAACAGGACCGCTTCTTCAACCACTACACCAACCCGGCGGGCCCCTTCGACTCGAAGAACGTGACCAAGCCGGTCCTGTGGCTCCCCCAGAACGAGATAGCCAACTCCCCCAGCACGCCGCTGCAGTTGAGCGACGGGCCGTTCGCCGGCCAGATGCTGTTCGGCGACGTGACCTACGGCGGCATCCAGCGCGGCTACCTGGAGAAGGTCAACGACGAGTACCAGGGGGCCGTGTTCCGCCTCACCCAGGGCCTGGAAGTCGGTGTCAACCGGATCAGTGTCGGCCCCGACGGCGCCCTCTACATCGGCGGCCTCGGAGCGGACGGCAACTGGGGCCAGGAAGGCAAACTCAAGTTCGGCCTGCAGAAGCTGACACCGTCCGGCACCGGAGCCTTCGACATCCGCCAGATGCGTGCCGTCAACGGCGGCTTCGCCCTTGAATACACCCAGCCCCTGTCGAACGAGACCGCCGCCGGGCTGGCCGCGCGCTACAAGGTCAAGCAGTGGCGCTACGTACCCAGGGTCGACTACGGCGGCCCCAAGGTCGACGAGGAGACGCTGACCGTGCAGTCGGCGACCCTCTCCAGCGACCGCAAGACAGTCACCCTGGCCATCCCCGGCCTCAAGCCCAACCGGGTGGTCCACGTCCGCTCGGCCCGCCCCTTCAGCTCGGCGGATGGCAAGCAGCTGTGGAGCACCGAGGCCTGGTACACCCTCAACCAGCTCCCCGGCACCCCGTCCCGCACCGGAGAGGTGAAGGGCCTCAGCAAGTGCCTGGACGTGGACAACGCCAACACGGCCGACGGTACGAAGGTCCAGTTGTGGACCTGCAACAGCACCGCAGCCCAGGAGTGGTCCGTGCTCGGCACCGGCGCTGTTCGCGCGCTGGGCAAATGCCTGGACATCGACAACTCGGGCACGGCCGACGGCACGAAGGTGCAGCTTTACACCTGCAACGGCACCGCGGCCCAGATCTGGCAACCACAGTCCAACGGCACGCTACGCAATCCGCAGTCGGGCAAATGCCTGGACGTCACCGGCGGCGCATCGGCTGACGGCACCGCAGTCCATCTGTGGACATGTGGGAGCCAGCAGAGCCAGAAGTGGGTCATTTCATAGAGGTTCGTAGAGGTCCCACCGGATCGTAGAGGTCCCCACCGGATCCCAGAGATCCCACCCCAGGTCCCATCGGAAGGTGACAGTTCCACAGCGC
>NZ_JBHWZP010000478.1:0-5409 GCF_042728395.1 Streptomyces sp. NPDC060205 | reverse complement strand
CCGCGCAGTTCCCCGCGCCCCTAAGGGGCCGGGGCCTGAGGCCGCGGGCCGGGTGCGCCCCGGTGGGGGTTGCCCGCGCCGTTCCCCGCGCCCCTAAAAAAGCCAGGCCGCCCCCCGGCCCCTTCGGAGGCGCGGGACCGGGCACGGCCAACCCTCACGCACCCGCCCCTTAAGGGGCGCGGGGAACTGCGCGGGCAACCCCCACGCACCCGCACGACCCAACGACCGTCCCCACCCGCCCCTTCAGGGGCGCGGGGAACGGCGCGGGCAACCCCCACGGACCCGCACGTCCCAACGATCGTCCCCACCCGCCCCTTCAGGGGCGCGGGGAACGGCGCGGGCAACCCCCACGCACCCGCAGCCACATCGCCGACCGCAGGTCACCCCCACCTGAAGGGGCGCGGGGAACTGCGCGGCCAGCCCCCGCCCGCCCGCACGCGCAAACAACGCCCCCCCCCGCCCCCCCCGAGCGGAAGCTCACCCGCACAACGTCCGTTCCGCGAGAACCGGATCGTTCGGGAAGCGGAACGACGTCCGCCCCCACGCCCCCGAGACATTCCGCACGAACCGCCCCACCGTCAACCGCCCCCGCACAGCCCCCTCCAGCTCACCCAGAGCCCCGCACCGCAAAGCCCGCCGCGCAGCGCCCACCTCGGCGGCCGAGACCCCGGGGGGTGGCGCCCCCACCCCCCGGTCGGCCACCAGCCAGGCTGCCGGAAGGTGCTTGTCGTGGCCCACCCGCCCCGCCACGGCCCGCTCGGAATGCGCCGCCAGCGGATACGCGAGCCCGATCGGATCCAGCGCGGCCCCGTCGAGCGGAACGACCGACCCGTTGAACCCGAGCACCACATAACTCGCCGTCACCCCGCCGGAGGAGCCCCGAACCCACCCGTCCTTGCCCAGCACCACCACCGGCGTCCCCGAGCGCCCGGCCGCCGCCACCGCGCGCGCGTACCGCAAGTGATGCGGCGCCCCCGCGAACGTGTGCCGCACGGGATGCGGATCGGCGTTGTGCCGCACGTACACCCCGCGCTCGTCCGCGATCCCCGCCGGCCCGATCTGCCCGCCGTACGGCATCCGCAGCCACCCCGCGCAGACCACCGCCCACAGGCCGACGCCGACGGCGGCCAGCGTGCCCACGCGCGTCGCCGGGACGGCGAGGACGGGCAGCAGCATCAGCAGCAGCCCGGGCAGCAGCATGCGCCCGTGCATGAAGTCACCGCCGACCTTCACCACGTACAGCCAGCACAGCAGTCCGGCGACGACGGGCGCGAGCGCGGGGACGAGCCGCACCACCCCCGGCCCGCGCAAGCCTTCACCCCTCCCCAGCACCGCCACTGCCACGAACAGCGCCGGCACCCACAGCAGGTACGGATGCGTGAAGTCCCCGAGGTAGACCAGCCCCCGCCCCCACAGGCTCTGCGAGGCCTCCTTGGTCACGGCGGGCAGGGGCACCAGATGCCCGTAGTACCCGGCCCGGAACACCTCGTACGCGACCGGCAGCGCCCCCGCCGCCCCTGCTCCCGCGAACAGCCCGCGCCAGGACGGCCGTACGACCAGCCACTGAGCCGCCAGGAACACCACGGTCACCAGCCCCAGATCGGGCCGCACCAGGGGCCCGAGACCGATGACGAGCGACGTCACGAGGGAGGCGGGCCTCGTCGTCAGCGCCAGCCACGCCCCCGCGATCCAGCACGTGGCGAGCCCCGTCTCAAGACCCGAGGTCGCGAAGTCCCACACGGGCGGCAGCCCGAGCAGCACCAGGGACCCGAGCGGCACGGCCGCCCGGCCGCCGTACGTCCGCAGCGCGCCGATCCCCGCCAGCGCGAACCCGGTCGCGGTCAGCAGCAGCCCCCCGTACACCGCCGCGACCGCCGGATCGACCCCCGCCGCCCCGGCCGCGACGAGCAGCCACTGCCACAGGGTGCCGGTCGACGACTCGACCCGCTCACCCGCGTTGAACACGGGCCCGTTCCCCGCGAGCACCTGCCGCACGGTCCGTACGTAGATGTAGGCGTCGTCGGACATCCACCGCCGCCGGAACCCCGCGTACGCGATCAGGAGCGCGGGCACGGCCCACACCGCCACCCGCAGCCGGTTCGCCCACGCGGCCGCGGGGCCGGACCCGGGCGGCGGCGACAGGACGGACGACGAGGGCGGACGGCTTCTGCCGGGGAAGAGGTGCGAGGGGCGGGCGGGGGAGTGCGTCGACGTCATGATCCGTTCATCGGCCCACGTCCGGCCGAGCTTGACGGGCCTGTTGAAAATCCCCTACGCATGAGTAAGTTTACTCCGCAGTAAGTAAGCGTGACCGCAACGGGCAAGCGCCACCGCACCGAGAGCCGCCACCGGGAGCCGCCATGGGCGTACGCAGGGAACTGAAGCAGGCGAAGAAGCGCACCGATCCGAGAGGCCGTGTCCAGGTCGAGCTCACAAGGGACGGGAGCGGTACGGTCCGTGAGGCGCGCATGCCCGCCCTCGCACCGGGCACCACCACCGGCAGCATCGCCGACCTGCCCTTCACCAACGCGGCCGAGGCCCCCGACGCCGTGGTCCTGCGCCGACGCGAACGCGGCACCTGGCAGCCGGTGACCGCCGCCGCCTTCGCCCGTGAAGTCACCGCCCTGGCCAAGGGCTTGATCGCGGCGGGCCTGGAGCCGGGCGGCCGCGTCGCGGTGATGTCCCGTACCCGCTACGAGTGGACGCTGCTCGACTTCGCGATCTGGGCCGCGGGCGGCCTGTCCGTCCCCCTGTATCCCACCTCCTCGCCCCAGCAGATCGAGTGGATCGTCCGCGACTCCGCCACCCGTCTCGTCGTCGTCGAAACCGCGGAGAACGCGGCGGCCGTCACGACCGGCACGGCCGACCACCCGGCGCCCCCGCGCATCTGGCAGCTCGACGCCGAAGCCGGCACCGGGGGAACCGTTCGCGGCGGCGCCGTCGCCGAACTGACCGCCCTGGGCCGCGACCTGTCCGACGACGAGGTCACCGGGCGTCGTACCGCCCTCGCCCCCGACACCGTCGCGACGATCTGCTACACCTCCGGCACCACCGGCCGGCCCAAGGGCTGCGTCCTCACCCACGCCAACCTGTACGCCGAGGCCGCCAACACCGTCGAACTCCTCCACCCCGTCTTCAAGGAAGTCACCGGCCAGCAGGCCTCGACCCTCCTCTTCCTGCCGCTCGCCCACATCCTGGGCCGCACCCTGCAGATCTCCTGTCTGATGGCCAGGATCGAGCTGGGCCACTTCCCGAGCATCAAGCCCGACGAACTGCGCCCGGCGCTCCGCGCGTTCCGGCCCACCTTCCTGGTCGGCGTGCCCTACCTCTTCGAGAAGATCCACGGCACCGGCCGCGCCACCGCCGAACGCATCGGCCGCGGCGCCTCCTTCGACCGCGCCCACCGCATCGCCGTCCGCTTCGGCGAACTGCACCTGGACAAGTTCCTCGGCCGCGGCAAGGGTCCTGGCCTCGGTCTCTACGCCGCCTGGGCCCTGTACGACCTGCTGGTCTACCGCCGTGTCCGCAAGGAGATCGGCGGCCGGACGCGCTACGCCATCAGCGGCGGCTCCCCGCTCGACCGCGAGCTGAGCCTCTTCTTCTACGCCGCCGGGATCCTCGTCTACGAGGGCTACGGCCTGACGGAGACCACCGCCGCCGCGACGATCGTGCCGCCCCTGCGGCCCCGCCCCGGCACGGTCGGACTGCCCGTACCGGGCACGGCCGTCCGGATCGCCGACGACGGCGAGGTCCTCATCAAGGGCGGCATCGTCTTCGGCGCCTACTGGAACGACCCGGCCGCCACCGACGCCGTCCTGACCGACGAGTGGTTCGCCACCGGCGACCTCGGCTCGCTCGACGAGGACGGCTACCTCACCATCACCGGCCGCAAGAAGGACATCCTCGTCACCTCGGGCGGCAAGAACGTCTCCCCGGCCGTCCTGGAGGACCGGCTGCGCAGCCGGCCCCCCGTCGGCCAGTGCGTGGTCGTCGGCGACAACCGCTCCTACGTCGCCGCCCTGATCACCCTGGACCGCGAGGACCTCACCCACTGGCTGTACGTCCGCGGGATGCCCGCCGACACCCCGCTGTCCGAGCTGGTCGACGACCCCCGACTGCGCGCCGACGTCCAGAAGGTGGTGGACCACGCGAACCAGGCCGTCTCCCGGGCCGAGTCGATCCGCGACTTCGCCCTGGTGGAGGGCGAGTTCACCGAGGACAACGGCCTGCTGACCCCGTCCCTGAAGATCAAGCGCCACGCGGTGACGGAGGCGTACGCACGGCACATCGACGCGCTCTACGACAACCCGTCACCCGTACGGGAGCAGCGGGCGCCGGCAGGGGACGCACGGGAACAGCGGGCCACCCCCGAGGGGTGACCCGCTGTTCGCGGAGCGGGGTGGAGCTGGGAAGGTCAGCTTCCGGCAGCGCCGTTGCCCGAGAGCACCGGGATGTTGTCCAGGATGTGCGACAGGGGCTCGTCGCCCTTCGCCTGGGTGGAGTTCTCGGTGCACTGCTGGTTCTGCGGGGCCGACAGGATCGGCACGTCCTGCAGGACGGTGACCGGCACCAGACCGCCCACGAGCGAGGCCAGGTTGGCCTTGACCGGCAGTCCGACACACGGCTTGTTCAGCGTGCCCTGCACGAGCGAGAGCTGGGGGCTCATCTTGCCGTGCGTGGCCTGGTTGCCGTACTTCTGGACGGAACCGTTGCCGTTGGCGGTGGTGACGCCGTCGTCGTTGCCGATGGCCAGCGCCTGGGGCGCGGCGGCGGCCGACAGACCGGCGACAGAGGCGGCAATGGCCGCGGTCGCCATCAGCTTCTTCATTTTCGTTCCCTTTCGGAGAGTGGCCCCCGTAACGGAGCCGCATATTCATCAACAGTGCGGTGGACGGTGCGGTTGCGGGGTTTGCCCCGATTGGCCCACAGGCTTTCCTCGGGACCGGAGCTACGCGCCGCCGTTGACGTGGCAGGGGGAGCGGGCCGCCGGGAAGGCCGGCGGCCCACTGGGTGATACGGCAGATCAGCTGCCGGAGGCGCCGTTGCCCGAGAGCACCGGGATGTTGCTGAGGATGTGCGACAGGGGCTCGTCGCCCTTCGCCTGCGTGGAGTTCTCGGTGCACTGCTGGTTCTGCGGGGCCGACAGGATCGGCACGTCCTGGGCGACCGTGACGGGCACCAGGCCGACGAGCGAGGCCAGGTTGGCCTTGGCGGGCAGGCCGATGCAGGGCTTGTTGAGCGAGCCCTGGATGAGCGCCATCTGCGGGCTCATGTCGCCGTACGTCGCCTGGTTGCCGTAGATCTGCGCGGCGTGGTTGCCGTTGGCGGTGGTGACGCCGTTGTCGTTGCCGATCGCCATCGCCGAGGGGGCGGCGGCAGCCGAAACACCGGCGACGGAAGCGGCGACCG
>NZ_JBHWZP010000477.1:0-5461 GCF_042728395.1 Streptomyces sp. NPDC060205 | reverse complement strand
CCTGAAAAGCGGGGCTGCGCCCCTGCCCACCCAGGGGCGCGGGGAACTGCGCGAGCAACCCCAACCGGACCCGCAGCCGAAATCCCACGGTCAACCGCCCCGCGAAGGTCCGGTAGAGTTCTCGTCGGCGACAGCCACCCGCGCCGCTAGCTCAGTTGGTTAGAGCAGCTGACTCTTAATCAGCGGGTCCGGGGTTCGAGTCCCTGGCGGCGCACAAGAAGCAAGAAGAGGCACGAGCAGGGCAAGAGAAGTAACGAAGAGGCTCCCCGCACGAAGCGGGGAGCCTCTTCGCGTATGGCCGAACCCTTACGGCCCGCTACCCTCTCGCCATGGCGCGCGACCTCCAGGAGCAGATCAAGAAGCTCATCATCGACCGTCGGCTGCCCTCGGGCGCCGTACTGCCGACCGAGCCCGACCTCATGGAGCTGCTCGGCGCCAGCCGGAACTCCGTGCGCGAGGCACTCAAGGCCCTGCAGGCGATGGGCATCGTAGAGATCCGGCACGGCTTCGGCACCTACGTCGGGCCGATGTCCATGGCACCGATGATCGAGGGCCTGGCCTTCCGCACGGTCGCCGGGCACTACCGCGGCGAGGACAGCCTCCTGCAGCTCCTGCAGCTGCGCGAGGCCGTGGAGACCGGCCTGGTCTCGCGCGTGGCGGGCAACGTCCCGCCGGAGGATCTGGCCGCGCTGGACGCACTGGTCGAACGCATGGACGCGGAGGCCACCGCCGGAGCGGGTCTCGCCGAGACCGACCGCGCGTTTCACGCCACTCTCTACCGGGGTCTGGGCAACCTCCTGCTGAGTGAACTCCTGGAGGCGTTCTGGGACGCCTTCCACCGCGTACGCACGGATCTCGTGGAACTTCCGCAGGATCCGAAGGTGACCTGCCGGCAGCACCGGGAGATTCTCGACGCGGTGCGCTCCGGTGATCCGGGGCGGGCCGAGGACGCAATAAGAGAACACTTCGGCAACATCCGTACGCGGTTGACAGCAACGGTACCGAACGAGACCAGCAGGCTCCCCAATGAGCGCGTATGACCGGTAAACACCGTGTTTCGCATCTTGCGATCATGACGAACGGCATAGAACCCTGGGCAACAAGAGGCTGCGGTTACAGAGCAGTTGGGGGCATGAAAGCGGTTGCGTGCGAAGACGGGGATTGGGGCCCTGTCAATGAACGGATGTCGAGGGGGGCATCATGCAACCGGAAGGCCGCTGCGCCATGTCTATAAGGTGTGTGGATGATGTGGTGACGGGGGCCTGCTGTTGATACGCCTGTGCGGGTTCAGGGGGACCTGCCGGCGAAGGGAACAACGAGCACGTGGAAACTCGCGTGTGGGGGGATGACTCATGACGTCGACGCCGACGGGCGCCCGGCAGAACTCCGACCCGTCCGAGACCACCCAGCTGAGGGTGCCGTCACAGACGCGGACCGGCACTTTCCGCAGAATCAAGAAGAACCTGCCGAGATACGACTACGAGCACTACAGCCGGCTCGCGGGTCCTCTCACGCAGCCGGACCCGACCAAGCCGTACAAGGTGCAGTACCGCACGCTGCTCTCGCAGGAGCCGCACCGGCTGCGCGCCGCCCTGATGCTGGGCGCCGCCCCGCTGCTTTCGCTCGTGCTGCTGGCCTGGCTGCTGCAGCCCACGCACTGGACCGAACGGGACTATCCCGCCTACGACTTCCTGCCCGCGCTCGACATGGTGATGCTCGTCTCGATCGGTCTGATCGAGCTGTTCCGCTGCATGAACGTGCTGTCGAACGCGCACGCCACGCTCGTCGCCCGCGACCCGATCCCGGTGGTGCCCGAGACCGGCACCAGAGTGGCCTTCCTCACCTCCTTCGTGCCCGGCAAGGAGCCGCTGGAGATGGTGACGAAGACCCTGGAAGCCGCGGTGCGGATCCGGCACCGCGGCCTCATGCATGTCTGGCTCCTCGACGAGGGCGACGACCCCGAGGTGAAGGCGGTCTGCGAGCGCCTCGGCGTGCACCACTTCTCCCGCAAGGGCGTCGCGAAGTGGAACCAGAAGAAGGGCCCGCACCGCGCCAAGACCAAGCACGGCAACTACAACGCCTGGCTGGACGCGCACGGCGACCGCTACGACTTCTTCGCCAGCGTCGACACCGACCATGTCCCGCTGCCGAACTACCTGGAGCGGATGCTGGGCTTCTTCCGCGACCCCGACATCGGCTTCGTGATCGGCCCGCAGGTCTACGGCAACTACGACAACCCGATCACCAAGGCCGCCGAGTCGCAGCAGTTCCTGTTCCACGCGCTGATCCAGCGCGCGGGCAACGCGTACGGCTCGCCGATGTTCGTGGGCACGTCGAACGCCGTGCGGATCAAGGCGCTGAAGCAGATCGGCGGTCTGTACGACTCGATCACCGAGGACATGGCGACCGGCTTCGAGATCCACCGCCACAAGAACCCGGCGACGGGCCGGAAGTGGCGCTCGGTCTACACCCCGGACGTCCTCGCGGTCGGTGAGGGCCCGAACGCCTGGACGGACTTCTTCACCCAGCAGATGCGCTGGTCACGGGGTACGTACGAGACGATCCTCAAGCAGTACTGGAAGGGCGCCTACTCGCTGCCGCCGAGCAAGTTCTTCAACTACACGATGATGATCATCTTCTACCCGATGTCGGCGCTCAACTGGATCCTGGCCGCGCTGAGCTGTGCGCTGTTCCTGGGTCTGGGCGCCTCGGGTGTGAACATCGACCCGGCGATCTGGCTGATGCTCTACGGCAACGCCTCGGCGCTGCAGATCGGCCTCTACGTCTGGAACCGCCGCCACAACGTGTCGCCGCACGAGCCCGAGGGCTCCGGCGGTGTGGCGGGCATGATCATGTCCGCGCTGTCGGCGCCGCTGTACGCGAAGGCCCTCATCGACTCGATGCTGCGCCGCAAGAGCAAGTTCGTGGTGACCCCGAAGGGCGACTCCGCGAGCCCGGACACCTGGTTCGGCACGTTCCGCTACCACTGGTACTTCATCGCGATCTTCAGCGGTTCGATCACCGCGGGCTTCGTCTACGGCCACGCCCACCCGGCGATGATCATCTGGGCGACGTTCGCGCTGCTCATCACGGCCTCGCCGATGTTCGCCTGGCGCTGGATGATGCGGCAGGACAAGAAGGGGAGGAAGCACCGGCACGGTTCCCCCCAGGAGCCCCCGGCCGCCCCGGCGCCCGTGTACGACAGCCGGATCCCCCTCCAGCCGCAGCAGTCCCAGGCGCCGCAGCACGCGGCCCCGTACGGGCAGCAGCACCCGCCGCAGCACGCACCCCAGCACAAGCCGAGTTGGGCGGCGGGCGGGGGCACCGACCAGACCGTGCAGATCTCCCTCGGGGGCCAGCACCGTTCGTCCGGGAACTGAGACGCGCGGCTGTCGCGCCGCGTATCCCAGCCCAGGGGCCGGACCAGGGACGAGGCCTGGTCCGCGCCGGCCAAGTCAGTCGAGTTAGACGGGAATTCAAGTGAAAGACGGTTCCAGCCGCCGCCGCGCCCGCCGCATCGCGATAGGTGCGGCGGTGGTGCTTGCGCTGGCCGGGATGAACGGACCCGCGCTCTACCGCTTCGGGTCGGAGCAGTACCACGAGTACAAGATCAACAGACCTGAGTACAAGGCCGAGAACGGCAAGTGGGACATCGTCGAGTTCCCCGAGAAGTACCGGCTGAACACCATTCACGCCGCGCTGCTGCACACCGGGAAGATCCTGCTGATCGCCGGTTCGGGAAACAACCAGGACAACTTCGACGCGAAGAAGTTCGACACCCGTATCTGGGACCCGGTCAAGAAGACGATCAAGAAGGTCCCGACGCCGGCCGACCTGTTCTGCACGGGCCACACCCAACTGCCCAACGGCAACCTCCTGATCGCCGGCGGCACCAAGCGCTACGAGAAGCTCAAGGGCGACATCACCAAGGCGGGCGGCCTGATGGTCGTCCACAACGAGAACCCGGACGAGCCGATCACCCTGCCCGCGGGCACCCGCTTCTCGGGCAAGGAGAACGGCAAGACGTTCGTGTCGAAGGACCCGGTCGTCGTCGAGCGCGCCAAGAAGGTCTTCGACAAGGCGACCGGCAGGTTCCTGCGCAACGAACCGGGCCTCGGCCGGATCTACGTCGAGGCGCAGAAGAGCGGCTCCAAGTACGAGACGGGCACGCAGGACAACTACCGCGTGCAGGGCCTCTCGGGCGCCGACGCGCGCAACACGTACGGCATCGCGCAGAAGCTCGCCCTGGACAAGAAGGACTTCCAGGGGATCAAGGACGCCTACGAGTTCGACCCGGTCGCCGAGAAGTACATCAAGGTCGACCCGATGAACGAGGCGCGCTGGTACCCGACGCTCACCACGCTCTCGGACGGCAAGATCCTCAGCCTCTCCGGCCTGGACGAGATCGGCCAGCTGGTGCCGGGCAAGAACGAGGTGTACGACCCGAAGACCAAGAAGTGGACGTACACCGACGGCGTCCGCCAGTTCCCGACCTACCCGGCGATCTCGCTCATGCAGAACGGCAAGCTGTTCTACTCGGGCGCGAACGCGGGCTACGGACCCGACGACGTCGGCCGTGACCCGGGCGTCTGGGACCTGGAGACGAACAAGTTCAAGAAGCTGGGGGGCATGTCCGACCCGAAGCTCCTGGAGACCGCGGGCACGGTCCTGCTGCCGCCCGCGCAGGACGAGAAGTACATGGTCATCGGCGGCGGCGGGGTCGGCGAGTCCAAACTGTCCAGCAAGAAGACCCGCATCATCGACCTGCTGGCCGACAACCCGAAGTTCACCGACGGCCCCGAGCTGGAGAAGGGCACGCGCTATCCGCAGTACTCGATCCTCCCGGACGACGACGTGCTGGTCTCGGGCGGCTCGGAGGACTACCGCGGGCGCGGCGACACCAACATCCTCCAGGCGCGGATGTACGACTCGAAGACCAACGAGTTCAAGCGGGTCGCCGATCCGCTGGTGGGCCGCAACTACCACTCGGGCTCGATCCTGCTGCCCGACGGCCGCGTGATGTTCTTCGGCTCGGACTCGCTCTACGCCGACAAGGCCAACACCAAGCCGGGCAAGTTCGAGCAGCGCGTGGAGATCTACACGCCGCCGTACCTCTACCAGGGGTCGCGGCCGACGCTCTCCGGCGGCCCGAAGACCGTCGAGCGCGGCGGGACGGCGGCGTTCACCTCGAAGCACTCCTCGTCGATCAAGTCGGCCCGGCTGATCCGGCCGAGCGCCTCGACGCACGTCACCGACGTCGACCAGCGGTCGATCGCGCTGGACTTCGAGAAGACGAAGGACGGCATCGAGGTCACCGTCCCCAAGAGCCGCAATCTGGTCGAGTCCGGCTGGTACATGCTGTTCGTGACGGACGACCAGGGCACCCCGAGCAAGGCGCAGTGGGTGAAGATCCCCTGACGGACCCGGCCTGTACGTGACGGGGGGCGCCTCCGCACAAGGC
>NZ_JBHWZP010000476.1:0-5468 GCF_042728395.1 Streptomyces sp. NPDC060205 | reverse complement strand
CCGCTGTTCCGACGGCCCGGCATCAACTCGCTGACGTACGAGGCAAGTTGACGGAAGCTGATGGGCCATCAGTTGGTGCTTCAGGGTTCCATTGACTTCTCACACAACCCGCACATCAATGACCTCCTGTCGGCGCACAGCGCCCACATCCACAGGAGGGGCACTCATGGGTTCAGGAACCCGAAGACGCCGCCGCTGGGCGGCATTTCTGGGAACGGCCGCACTCGCGGTCACCACGGGAGGCGCGTTCGCCTGTCCCGCGAACGCGGATCCGCAGCAGGTCGACTTCGCCACGCACTGCGTCCCGCCGCCCATCGCGGGCATCCCCCCGATCGACGGCACCACCACCGCCAAGATCACCGTCGACAACGCGGCGCCCAAGGTGGGCGACACGGTCACCGTCACGTACACGGTGGTCAAGCCCGCCGCGAGCAACCCCGTCGACATCGCCCTGCCCGCCGACATCATGACGCCCACCGGCAAGGTGACCCTGGGCGGCGCGCAGAGCGGGGACCTCACGGTCGCGGGCCCCAAGAAGAACGACCCGGTCCCGGGCAAGGGCGCCTTCCCGTCGTTCTCGATGACCGGCACCTTCACGGTCACCGCCCCCGGGTCGATCACCCTGTCGCCCGGCGACTACAACATCCACACCAGCTACCTCCTGGAGCTGGACACCCCGTGCACGGTCAGCACCCCGCCCGCCCCCGTCTCCGAGACGATCACCGCGACCGGTGGCGGCCAGACCAACAACCGTGCCATCAGCCTCGGTACGGCCTCCGGGAAGCCCGGTGACAGCGTGACCGTCACGGGGGCGGACTTCGCGCCGGGCGCGGCCGTCACCCTCGCCGGACGGGCCGGCGCCGCCGAGACGGCCGACAAGGCGACCGTCACCGCGAACGCCCAGGGCTCCTTCAGCGGCAGCCTGGCCGTCAGCGACAAGGCGACCACCGGAGTGGTGGCGTACGAGGGAAGTGCCTGGAGCGACGACAAGGGCGCGGGTCCCGCCGCCTACGTCGTCATCGACGACACACCCCTGCCCGCGGGCAGCCAGAAGCTCAACTCCTCGGTCAAGGCGGGGACGCTGTCCATGACCCAGGCCGGCGACACCGTCGCACTCGCGGCGGTCGACTACGGCAAGGGCGGTTTCTCCCGCGGCTCCCTGCAGACGGTGACCGTCAAGGACTTCCGCGGCGGACCCGCGGGCTGGTCCCTGACCGGCAAGGTCACCGACTTCACCGGCCCCGGCGGGGCGAAGATCGACGCCGCCAAGCTGGGCTGGACCCCGGTCTGCCTCACCAAGAGCGGCAGCCCGAGCACCTGCCAGGCCGGTTCGCCCGGTGCGGTCGGCAGTGCGGGAGCGACCCTCGCGTCCACCCCCGACGGCACGCTCACCGGCGGTGAGTTCACCGTCGACGCCCGGCTCTCGCTGAACGTTCCGGCGTTCACCCCGCCCGGCGCGTACTCCGGCGTGCTGACGCTCACGCTCACCTGAAACCGAGCCCGAGCCCGAGCCCGAGCCCGAACCCGAGCCTGAGTCCGCACAGGGGCTGGGCGCGCACCCGCCCGGCCTCCTCCGTCCCGCCCGCCCGGCTTTTTCCTCCGTCCCACCCGCGCCCCCGGGGGTCCGCACCCATGCGCAAGCCGTTCCGCTCGATCCTCCTGCTCCTGCTCGCCGTGGCGGTGACCGGCGGGACACCCGCGCGCGCCGCCGACAACGGCAGCTGGTCCGTCTTCCCCGTCGCGTCGGAACTCGCCTCGCGGCCCTACTTCCCTCTCTTCGCCGACCCGGGCACGACCATCGAGGACGAGGTCGCCGTCACCAACAGGACCGGGGGCCCGCTGACGTTCCGGCTCTACGCGGCCGACGCGTACAACACCGCGCGGGACGGCGGATTCGCCGTACGGACCGTCAAGGAGAAACAGCGGGGTGTGGGCGCCTGGACGAAGCCCGCCGAGGACCGGGTGACCGTGCCCGCGCACGGCAAGGTCGTCGTGCCCTTCACGCTGAAGGTGCCCGAGTCGGCCGAACCCGGCGATCACCCGGGCGCCCTGGTCGCCCTCGACGAGCGGATCGACGCGGGGGAGGGCGCGGTCGACGTCGGGGTCCAGCGGGCCGTCGGCGCCCGGATCTATCTGCGGGTGGGCGGGCCGACCGTCGCGGCCGTCGCCGTGGAGAAGGTCCGCGTCAGCCACCACCAGCCCCTGTTCCCGGGCGCGGGCGACAGCACGGCCACCGTCTCGTACACCCTCCACAACACCGGGAACGTCACCCTCGACCCCAGGGTGCGGCTGACGGCACAAGGGCTCTTCGGCCGTACGCTGCTCTCCCGCGACCTGGCCGGGATCCCCTCCGAACTGCTGCCCGGCCAGCGGGTGCGGCTCAGCGCGAAGTGGCGCGGCGCGCCCCAACTCGACTGGGGCGATGTGACGTTGACCGCCAGCGCGCGCGACACCCGTGAGTCGGCGAGCACGTCGTTCTTCGCCCTGCCGTGGCTGCTCGCGGTGGTGCTGGGAGCGGGCATCGCGGCAGCGGTGGTCGTGATCAGGGCCAGACTCAGGGGCGGGGAGGGCGGCAGGGTCAGAGAGCGTCGGGGCCGCGCTCGCCCGTCCGTACCCGGACCACCGTCTCCACCGGAACCGCCCACACCTTCCCGTCGCCGATCTTCCCCGTCTGCGCGGCCTTCACGATCGCCTCGATGACGGGCTCCGCGTCCGCGTCCCCGACGACGACCTCGATACGGACCTTCGGTACGAGGTCGACGCGGTACTCGGCGCCGCGGTACACCTCGGTGTGGCCGCGCTGACGCCCGTACCCGCTGGCCTCCGTGACGGTCAGCCCGTGCACGCCGATCTCCTGCAGAGCGGTCTTCACCTCGTCGAGGCGGTGCGGCTTGATGATCGCGGTGATGAGCTTCATGCCTGGGGCCTGGCCTTCTGCACGGTGGGGAGGACGGAGGACGAGACCGGGGCACCACTGCCCAGGACCCCGTGATCGTAAGCGGTCTCGGCGTGCACCGTAAGGTCCAGGCCGGTCTGCTCGTGCTCCTCGTCGGCCCGCAGTCCGACGACCCGGTCGATCAGTTTGGCGACACCGTACGTGACGGCGAAGGCGTACGCGCCGACCGCCAGGATCGCCACCAGCTGCCTGCCGAGCTGCCCGAACCCGCCGCCGTACAGCAGACCCTCGGCCCCGCCGGTCATGGTCTCCGTGGCGAAGACCCCGATGAGCAGGGTGCCGATGACACCGCCGACCAGGTGCACGCCCACGACGTCCAGCGAGTCGTCGTAGTCGAACCGGAACTTCCAGCTCACGGCGTACGAGCAGACGACACCGGCGGCGAGGCCGACGACCAGCGCGCCGAGCAGCGAGACCGAACCGCAGGACGGGGTGATGGCGACCAGGCCCGCGACCGCGCCGGACGCCGAGCCGAGGGTGGTGGGGTGGCCGTCGCGCCGCTGCTCCACGAAGAGCCAGCCGAGGAGCCCGGTGCAGCCGGCGGCCAGGGTGTTGAGGAAGGCGGCGGCCGCGAGACCGTTCGCGCCGAGCGCCGAACCGGCGTTGAAGCCGAACCAGCCGAACCACAGCAGACCCGCGCCCAGCATGACCATCGGCAGGTTGTGCGGGCGCATCGCGTCCTTCTTGAAACCGAGCCGCGGGCCCAGGACCAGGCACAACGCCAGTCCGGACGCCCCCGAGACGATCTCGACGGGCAGTCCGCCCGCGAAGTCCAGGGCGCCCAGGTCCTCCAGGATTTAGCCGCCGGGACCCCACACCCAGTGGGCGACCGGAACGTATACGAGCAGCGCCCACAGCGGGACGAAGACCAGCCACGCCCCGAACTTCGTCCGGTCCGCGACCGCGCCGCTGACCAGCGCAGCCGTGATGATCGCGAAGGTCAGCTGGAAGGTGGCGAAGAGGAGCGTCGGGACCGTGCCCTGGACGCTGTCCGGGCCGAGACCCGCCATGCCCGCGTGCTCCAGACCGCCGATGAGCGCGCCGACACCGGAGTCCGCGTGGTCGTCGCCGAACACGAGCGAGTAGCCGACGGCCAGCCACACGACCGTGACGAGCGCGATCGACACGAAGCTCATCATCAGCATGTTCAGGACGCTCTTCGTGCGGACCATGCCGCCGTAGAAGAGCGCCAGGCCCGGGGTCATGAGCAGGACGAGCGCGGTGGCGGCGAGCAGCCAGGCGGTGTCACCGGTGTCCAGGGACGCGGCGACGGTCGTGGCGGGTCCGGCGGCCAGGGTCACGGGGGCTCCAACAGGTGGGGGCTGGTGGGGGCTGGCTGGTGGGAACTCGTCAGAGCGTCACGGTTCCGCGTTTCCGGTCGCGTACAGGTGTGTTTCCGTCACGTTTCGTGTTGCGCGGGGGTTACCGGAAGCTCACGGGAGCCCGGCCGGGCGCCGATCGGCGGCGAGGGCCGGAATCCTGGTACGGCGGGGCCCCGACGATCAGGGACAATGGGCGCCATGAGCGTTCGTACCCAGTCACCCGAGCCGCCGGAATCCTCGGGGGCAGCACCCCACCGCGCCGGCTTCGCCTGCTTCGTGGGCCGCCCCAACGCGGGCAAGTCCACCCTCACGAATGCTCTGGTCGGCCAGAAGGTGGCGATCACCGCGAACCAGCCGCAGACCACGCGGCACACGGTACGCGGCATCGTGCACCGGGCCGACGCCCAGTTGATCCTGGTGGACACCCCCGGGCTGCACAAACCGCGCACGCTCCTCGGCGAGCGGCTCAACGACGTCGTCCGTACGACGTGGGCCGAGGTCGACGTGATCGGGTTCTGCCTCCCCGCGAACGAGAAGCTCGGTCCCGGCGACCGCTTCATCGCGAAGGAACTGGCGTCCATCAAGAAGACGCCGAAGATCGCGATCGTCACGAAGACCGACCTCGCCGACAGCAAGACGCTCGCCGAGCAGCTCATCGCCATCGACCAGCTCGGCAAGGAGCTGGGCTTCGAGTGGGCCGAGATCGTGCCGGTCTCGGCGGTCGCGGACCAGCAGGTGAGCCTGCTCGCCGATCTGCTCGTGCCGCTGCTCCCCGAGGGCCCCGCCCTCTACCCCGAGGGCGACCTCACCGACGAACCCGAACAGGTCATGGTGGCCGAGCTGATCCGCGAGGCCGCGCTGGAGGGGGTGCGGGACGAGCTGCCGCACTCCATCGCCGTCGTCGTCGAGGAGATGCTGCCGCGCGAGGACCGGCCGGCCGACAAGCCGCTGCTCGACATCCACGCGTTCGTCTACATCGAGCGGCCCAGTCAGAAGGGGATCATCATCGGGCCCAAGGGGAAGCGGCTGAAGGAAGTGGGGATCAAGTCGCGCAAGCAGATTGAGGCGTTGTTGGGTACGCCCGTCTTCCTGGACCTTCATGTGAAGGTCGCGAAGGACTGGCAGAGGGACCCTCGCCAGCTGCGCAAACTCGGCTTCTGATCCTGTCCCTGGGGGCTGCGCCCCCAGAC
>NZ_JBHWZP010000475.1:0-5509 GCF_042728395.1 Streptomyces sp. NPDC060205 | reverse complement strand
AGGACGCATATGCCCGCGTCGATGCCGATCGGGAACACGTAGCTGAAGTTCCCGAAGCCCTTCTCCAGGGCCAGTTCACGCACCGCGGCGTAGGAACCGGCGAAGCCGATCGCCGCGATGACGACCGCTCCGAAGACCACCACACCGATGAGGATCTTGTGCGTCTTGGTGAGCTGCATAGGCGCGGCCACCCGTACTCCCCTCCCCTTACGACCTGTTGCGCGCAACAGAGTGGCACATGTGTACGGGGTGCGGATGCCCGGTACGGGTGGAGCCCGGCCTCCGTGGGGGCCGGGCTCCACCAAATGTCCTGGTAGGGCTGCGAGTGGGAGGGCGGTCGAACTGGACGCCGCGCTTCCCGGCTCGGGCCCGGTGTCAGTCCTTCTTGGTGGCGGACTTGCTGGGGCTCGCGCTGTCGTCGGAGCCGCCGCCGAGGTCCGAACCCTTGCCGGAACTCTTGCTCGCGGACTTGCTCGGGGACGCGCTCGCGCCGGAGCCGGACCCGGATGTGGCCCCGCTGTTGCCGCCGTTGGCGGCCACGACCGCCTGGACGGCCTCCTTCGCGGCCTTCTGCGCCGACTTCGTCAGATCGGCCGCCTTCGGGGAGTCGTTGCCCGCGAGGCCCGCGCCGTTGTAGTCGACCGTCACGACGACGTTCTCCACGCGCGTCACGAGCGTCTGCTGCCGGAAGGTGCCTTCCTTCTTCTTCAGGTCGTACGTCACCAGCGTCGCCTCGTTGCCCGTGCCGGACACCGGCTGCGACTTGGTGTTCTTCGCGTCCTCGACCGCACGCGCGTCCTCGGCGTGCTTCGTGTAGTACTCGGAGGCCAGCTTCTCGCCCGTGCCGCGGGTCTGGTCCGACTCGAAGCGCAGGAGCGACACGTTCAGCCAGCGGAACTGCGAGCCGTCCACGCCCTTGTTGTCCAGGCTGTCCCAGGAGCAGTTGCCGCGGGTGCTGATGTCCTCGGACTTGCCTTCCTTGCCGGACTTGGTGCCCTCCGGGACGAGTTCCTTCAGCGTCTTCGACGAGAACACCTTGCACGGCTCGGGAAGCTTCGCGTACGTCGCCTCCTTCACCACCGCCGCCGCCTTTGTGGCGGAGGACGACGCCGAGGAGCCGGCATCCTTCTTCGCGTCGTCGCCGGAGCCGTCGCCGGAGTCCGAGGAGCAGCCGGAGGCGACGAGCATCACCGGGAGGACGGCCGCCCCGACGAGGACGCGGGTGAGTCGCTGACGGTGTCGCTGTTCGGATCGGTGCATGGTTCCTTCACTCAAGACGCTCGGGTGTGCGTGCGGACGGCCGCGTTCTTCGCCTGACCGCACTCGGTCGGGTCCGAGGGGCCACGGTAGCCCGAACGGGACATGTGCGGCTCAGGTTCCGCCGAGGCCGAAACCCCCGCCGACCGTCCCTAATCGCTGAACGACTCGGCGAGCTGACCCGCCAGTTTCCGCGCCCTGTCCTGCATGTCCTTGCTGCTCGGGACGTCCGTCGTGGTCGCCGGCTGCTCGTCGTACTGGATCGTCACGACCACGTTGGACGTGCGGAACACCACAGTCACCGTGCGCTGCTTGGAGTCGTTCAGCGCGTCGTCGAGGAACGCGGTGTTGCCCAGATCGTCGAGCGTGCGGGGCTGCAGGGCGCTCGGCGTTGAGCCCGGGACGCCGCTGGCGGAGGGGTCCGCGTCCGCGGCGGAACTGCTGTCGTCGCCGCTTTCGGCGTCGTCCGGCGTGCCGGACGCGTCCGCACCGGCCGTCGACCCGGCGTCCGGGTCGGACGACCCCGACGGGTCAGGTGCCCCGGACGAGGAGGAGGCCGACGCGGCCGGTACCGGCAGGTCCGCCGCCAGCTCCTTCTTCGCGTAGATCTCCTCGGCGCGGTCGTCGTCGCTGACCGTGTTGTCGTACGAGACCACCCGCTCGAAATCCACCAGCAGATGGTCCGTCGCGGTCGCCGACTCCGCCTTCCAGCGGCAGCCGACCTTCCGGTCCGTGTCGTACGTGACCGTCGCCGTGCCCTCGTAGGCCTTCTCGCGCTGCTCCTCGTCCGTGAGCTGCTCGATGCCCGGCAGCAGCGAGTCCAGGGTGCTGTGCGACACCGCGCCGCAGGGCTCGGGGAGGGTGCGGTACTTGCCGGGCTGTGCCGCGGCGGCCGTCGACGTCGTGCCGCCCGGCTTCGGGTCGTCCTGGCCGCCGCCGTCCGGCGATCCGCCGGTGCAGCCGGCCAGCACGACCGCGAGGAGCGCGGCGACGCCGGGTACGTACGCCTTCCGCTGCACGGTGGGGCTCCTCTCGACGGGTCGATCGACTGTGCTCACGACCAGGGTGTCCTGTGGTTATTCGGTTGCCGCACGGGGGTGGGCCCTGGAGACAATGTGTATCGCACGCACTGCCGTGGACGCCGGTCCGTTGTCCCAAACGTTGGCCTTGGCGCCGGTTTTGCGATTTAAGACTTCTGTTGGTTTTGCGGGGGAATGAGGACGATATGTCGTACGTGGAGATGCCGGGCGCGAAGGTTCCGATCCGTATGTGGGCGGACCCGGCGTCGGTGGAGGAAGGGGCGATGCAGCAGCTGCGCAACGTCTCGACGCTTCCCTGGATCAAGGGCCTGGCCGTGATGCCGGACGTGCACTACGGGAAGGGCGCGACGGTCGGATCGGTCATCGCGATGCGGGGTGCGGTGTGTCCGGCGGCGGTCGGGGTGGACATCGGCTGCGGCATGTCCGCGGTCAAGACGTCCCTGACGGCCAACGATCTGCCGGGCGACCTGTCCCACCTGCGGTCGAAGGTGGAGCAGGCGATTCCGGTCGGGCGGGGCATGCATGACAGCCCGGTCGACCCCGGCGGCTTCCACGGTCTCGCCACCCGCGGGTGGGACGACTTCTGGGGGCGGTTCGACGGGGTCGCGGAGGCGGTGAAGTTCCGTCAGGGGCGGGCCACCAAGCAGATGGGCACGCTCGGCGGCGGAAACCATTTCTGGGAGTTCTGCCTCGACACGGACGACTCGGTCTGGATCATGCTGCATTCCGGTTCCCGGAACATCGGCAAGGAACTCGCGGAGCATCACATCGGAATCGCGCAGAAGCTCTCGCACAATCAGGGGCTGATCGACCGCGACCTCGCCGTGTTCATCGCGGACACCCCGCAGATGGCGGCGTACCGGCACGATCTGTTCTGGGCGCAGGAGTACGCGAAGCACAATCGCGCGATCATGATGGCGATCTCCAAGGACGTCGTGCGCCGGGAGTTCAAGAAGGCGAAGGTCACCTTCGAGCCGGAGATCTCGTGCCACCACAACTACGTGAGCGAGGAGCGGTACGAGGGCATGGACCTGCTGGTCACCCGCAAGGGCGCCATCCGCGCGGGCTCCGGCGAGTACGGCATCATCCCCGGCTCGATGGGCGCCGGTTCGTACATCGTGAAGGGTCTCGGCAACGAGAAGGCGTTCAACTCCGCCTCGCACGGCGCGGGCCGGCGGATGAGCCGTAATGCGGCCAAGCGCCGATTCACGGTCAAGGACCTGGAGGAGCAGACGCGGGGCGTGGAGTGCCGTAAGGACTCCGGCGTCGTGGACGAGATCCCGGCCGCGTACAAGCCGATCGAGCAGGTCATCGACCAGCAGCGGGATCTGGTCGAGGTGGTGGCGAAGCTGAAGCAGGTCGTGTGCGTGAAGGGCTGACGAAGGGGTGACCGCGGGCTGACGGATCCATGCCGTGTGGATTCACGTGGCGCGACATCCGTGCCGTATGAATTCATGCGGCACGGATGTCTTTTCGCGGCGTGCGTTCCGGGCGGGCCCGGCGTCCGGCGCTACAGCTCCCGGTGGACTACAGCTCCCGGTGGACCTTCGTGTTGGAGGCCTGGGCGCGGGGGCGCACCACCAGCAGGTCGATGTTGACGTGCGAGGGGCGCGTGACCGTCCACGTGATCGTCTCGGCGACGTCCTCGGCGGTGAGGGGCTCCGCCACCCCCGCGTAGACCTTCGCCGCCTTCTCGGTGTCGCCGCCGAAGCGCGTCAGCGCGAACTCGTCGGTCATGACCATGCCCGGGGCGATCTCGATGACCCGGACCGGGGTCCCGACGATCTCCAGGCGGAGGGTCTCGGCGAGGACGTGCTCGGCGTGCTTGGCCGCCACGTAGCCGGCGCCGCCCTCGTACGTGCCGTGGCCCGCGGTCGAGGAGACGACGACCACCGTGCCGTCGCCGGACGCGGTCAGCGCCGGGAGGAGGGCCTGGGTGACGTTCAGCGTGCCGATGACGTTCGTCTCGTACATCTGGCGCCACTCCGCGGGATCGCCGGACGCGACCGGGTCGGCGCCGAGCGCGCCGCCCGCGTTGTTGACCAGGACGCCGATCTTCTTGAAGGCCGTCGCGAACTCGTCGACCGCCGCGCGGTCGGTGACGTCCAGCGCGTACGCCATCGCCTCACCGCCCGCCGCGCCGATCTCCTCCGCGAGCGCCTCGATACGGTCCTTGCGGCGGGCCGTGAGAACCACCCGGTAGCCCGCGGCCGCCAGCTGCCGGGCCGTCGCGGCACCGATCCCGCTGCTCGCGCCGGTGACGACGGCGATACGGGACGCGGCGGCGGGCGCGGTGGACGCGGCGGATGCGGGGGCGGTCATGGGTGCTCCTCGGCGGAGGGGGCGGGCGGTGCGGACTGCGGCCGCCGCTCGCTCGTACGGTCGATTGCTCTCCCGGCCAGGATAAGGCGGGCCCGCCGGGCGGACAGGCGTCTCACCTGATGGGCGGCGCCTGGGGGGCGGCCGGGGTGGCATACATGCGTTGACCTGGCGGGCCGACGCGGAGGACATGGGACATGCGGAAACTTTGTGGGCGGGCGGTAGTGGCCGTGGTGGCGGCGGCCGTCGTCGTGGCTGCGGGTGGTGCGGCCGGCGCGCGGGCGGGCGGTGCGCCCGAGGCCGATCTCGCCTTTCACGGGCGGCTGTGGATGGACGGCGGACGGGTCGAACTGCGGATGACTCCGCAGAACCACGGGCCCGTCGGGGTCGACGACGCGACGGTACGGCTGCGCTGGTCGGCGCCGCTCGCGGACGAGCAGCGGTTGCCCGCGGGCTGTGCGCGGGCGGGGGCGCGGGTGGTGCTGTGCCGGACGGGGGCGTTGCCGGCGGAGGGGTGGGGGCGGACGTTGACCTTGGCGGTACGGCTTCGGGGGGAGCCGTCGGAGGTGACGCTCGGGGTGGACACGGTGTGGGGTGGTGGGGCGGTGGATCGTAATCATCGGAATGACCGGCAGGAGGTGTTGGTGCTGGACACGGGGGACAGCTACGTCTTTTAGGACTTGCTGTCCTTGTCTCACCTGCTTGGCCCGGTGGGGGCCGGGTGCGCCGTTCCCCGCGCCCCTTGGGGGCCCCGTCTCGGTCGTCCGGCTGCGGGCGGGTGGGGGCGAGCCGCGCAGTTCCCCGCGCCCCTGAGCCCCGATGGTCTGGTGCGGCCCGGCGGGGGCCGTTCGCGCAGTTCCCCGCGCCCCTGGGGGGGTGGGGGTGTGCGCCAG